>VFJL01000064.1 GCA_009886095.1 Nitrosomonadales bacterium
ATGTTGCGCTAGTTGGCTTCGGAACATTCGAAGTACGCAAACGTGCTGCACGCGCTGGCCGCAATCCGGCCACTGGTGAGGCCATCAAGATCAAGGCTTCCAAGCAGCCTGCTTTTAAGGCTGGTGCGACTTTGAAAACCGCAGTCAATGGCGGCAAAAAATAATTAAGGGTCAAATTAAGCTTGGAAGAAAGTAGATACCGCGTACTAGCGACACTCCTGGGTCTCGATTAGAACACAAGGAATATTTACAACCACTAAAAGGAATGTCATGTCGCACTACCATGCCGTTGTATGGATTGATCACGTGGAAGCACGCGTTATGCATGTCAGCTCTGATGATATAGAGTCTTCCATTGTGCGTCCCAGTAAACCACACCATCATTTACACAATAAGCGTGGGGCGGTTGGTGCTGGTCGCGCACCAGAGGATCAGCATTTCTATCACGAAGTGGTCGAAGCGATGAAGGGCGCTCAGGAAATTCTGATTGTTGGCCCAGCCAACGCCAAGCTTAATCTCGTTAAACACATTCACAGCCACGATCAGCAAATGATTGACAAGGTCATTGGGGTGGAAACCGTTGACCATCCGTCCGATGCTCAACTGGTTGCCTATGCACGCAAATATTTTGATGCAGCAGACCGTATGCGCTCGTAGGCACAAGCGCGCAGCTTACCTACATTTAACTGCGGGCCTCCCTGTGCGATTATCATGTGAATTTATGACACATCCAGGCTAGATAATGCTTTCAATTTTGGCTCTAACCCTCAAGAAAACTATTACGCTTCTTGTGCTGGTGGGGCCTGTTTCCATGATCCCGGTTTTTCTTGCCTCCACAGAAGGTTTTGATCTGCACAGCAAGGGTCGCTTTGCCAGGACTATAGGACTAAGCGTCACGGTGGCATTGCTAGCAGCAACATTTCTGGGAATGCCTATTTTAGGGCTGCTTGGTGTATCACTCGGAGCGATGCAGGTCGGTGGCGGGGTTATTGTTTTATTGCTGGCAATAGCAATGGTTCTTGGCAAGGAGTCAACCTTCAAGGGTTCGCCTTCCGTCACTAGTGACTATGGAGTTCAGGAAGCAGCAATCGTTCCTCTGGCGGTACCACTACTGGCTGGGCCGGCAGCATTCAGCTATGTCATGGGTAATAGCACATGGCGCACTTCTGCAGATCTGACTCATGTCGTAGTGCCTATCCTTGTCGTAGGTATCGCATGCTGGATAACTTTTCATATGGCCTGCCAAGCGGAAAAGAAAATTCGGCAATCTACTCTGGATGTTGTGCAACGTGTTGGGGGACTCATTCTTGCGGCAATGGCCGTAGAGATGATGGCCGCCGGATTACGTGGGCTGTTTCCCATGCTTACTCCCGCTTAGTGCCATGATTTGATGTGTTGGTTCATCCTTCTGGTTAGACCGTTTCGAGCATCATCCATCACCTTGCCTACCCTAATTCCAATTCCAGTTCAGAAATGAAACGAGGCGATGACGAACGAACGCCGCAGACAAAACACCTCAAAGGGGTCTCCTTCATGGCACATAGTACGGCAAGGTGCGAGTGAAAGTATTAACGAAGTGTCACTAATGATATGAAATTGGAATAAGCACCTCATCCGCTCGGCTAAATATTGTGGCTAATCAATCCCTATTTTTATCTCAAGGAACGTGCATTTCAGTATGACAGTGGACTACCAGAATCAGAACTTGTACGCCAACATTCTCGAAATCATCAGACTAAATCCTTTGCTCTAGTCAAAGCCCTTAATCAATATCGGCCAAGTATTCATGAGACAGAATAACCTCGAACATAGCGTTGCCATTTCGGATATTCCAGCTACCTCTGGTTTTCCTGGTCTTCGCAATCTCTGTGATATGCAATTTGAAAATAGTTTCGTGCGCGAGCTACCTGGCGATCCGGAAACTCGCAATGTGCCCCGTGCGGTGCGCAATGCTTGCTATACGCGCACTGATCCGACTCCGGTACGAGCGCCACAGCTACTAGCCTGGGCAGAGCCGGTAGGACAATTACTCGGCATCTCGCGCCCGGAATCGCCTATTGGGCCAACGGCAGAGATACTCGGCGGCAACCGCGTCATCCCAGGTATGCAGCCCTATGCGGCACGCTACGGTGGGCACCAGTTCGGCTATTGGGCGGGGCAACTCGGCGATGGTCGCGCCATTACCCTGGGCGAGATACTCAGTCCAGATGGCAAGCGTTGGGAGTTGCAACTCAAGGGTGCCGGCAGAACGCCCTATTCGCGCACAGCAGATGGGCGCGCGGTGCTGCGCTCATCGGTGCGCGAGTTTCTGTGCAGCGAAGCCATGCATTATCTGGGTGTGCCGACTACCCGGGCGCTTAGCCTGGTGGCGACCGGTGAATCTGTGGTGCGCGACATGTTTTATGATGGTAACCCGCAAGCTGAGATGGGTGCCATTGTCTGCCGCGTCGCACCGTCATTCGTGCGCTTTGGTAACTTTGAGATACTTGCTGCGCATGGCGAACTGGATGTGCTCAAGCACCTGGCTGACTACATCATAGATCAGCATTTCCCCGAACTGGGGGCACCTTCACCTTCAACCTATGCGCGCTGGTTTGAGGAAATCTGCCGACGTACTGGAGTGTTGATAGCCCACTGGATGCGGGTTGGTTTTGTCCACGGCGTAATGAACACCGATAATATGTCGATACTGGGGCTGACGATTGACTATGGCCCTTACGGGTGGCTGGAGGGTTTCGATTTGCAATGGACACCCAACACTACCGATGCGCAGGGACGGCGCTATTGCTTTGGCAACCAGCCAGAGATTGCGCATTGGAATTTGGCCAGACTCGCCACTGCACTCACCCCACTAGTCGGTGACCGCACGGTGCTAGAGCAGGGATTGGCTGTCTTTGTCGATACCTTCCAGAACTCATGGCATGCAATATTGGCTGACAAGCTTGGGTTGGTCTCATTACGACACGAAGGGGATGACATACTGCTGAGCGATCTGTTTGACCTATTACAGCAGGTTGAAACCGACATGACGATCTTCTTTCGTGCTCTCATGACCATTCCGGTGGATGGCGCGGCCGACATATTGGAGGACACCGCATTGCTCGAACCGCTGCGTCGCGCGTTCTATACTGAAGATGCATTTACGCACGCGCAACTAAGTCATCTGACCGGTTGGCTGCGCCGCTATATTGCGCGGGTGCGTCTGGATGCGGAGGCTGCGAATTCGCCGGAGTTTGTAAACGTGCGCTTGAAGCAGATGAAACGTGCCAATCCCAAGTACGTTCTGCGCAATTATCTGGCACAGCAAGCGATCGAAGCGCTGGAGCAGGGTGATGCATCTGTCATCATGCGGCTGATGGAAGTATTGAAATACCCCTACGATGAACAACCTGAGCATGATGAGCTTGCGGGCCGACGCCCCGAATGGGCGCGTAACAAACCGGGGTGTTCGGCACTATCATGCAGTTCGTGAATTTTTGCTGCGTTAAGAATCTGATCGACGCTCCCCTAGTAACCCTTTGATCGCATGCAGGAAGCATATGCCGCCTGATAGCGCCTATCATGTGACTTGGCTTCGTTAAGTCCATAAAGGGTCCCCCCAGCCGCGCCGGTTACGCTACCAATAGCAGCTCCCGTTCCTGCACCCTTCCCTCCGCCTGCAATTGCACCACCCGCAGCGCCAACTGCAGCGCCTATGACTGCACCCAAAGCGGCATCCGTGAATACTTCTTCAGTTTTGCTATTTACCCGATCATTCGCATTTCTATTGCATGCTTCCATGACAGATCGCGGAGGCAAGGCGGCTGAACTCCCACTTGGTTGTGCGCTATGCGTGGGTTTGGTCGACGCATCTCCCTCGGCTATCTTAACTGAGGCTTCATCGACTTGCGCCATGGATGATTGCGGCGACTCGGTCTTAGAGTCCCGCCCTGTAACAAGCAGCGTAGCCGCAACGGTTCCAGCCACCAGCAGTATTCCAATCGTTGCAAATTTCCAATAATTAACGGATTCATTTGACATTGTGTTTCCCTCTCTGTTTGATCAATTTTTACTGGATTTCTTTGGAGCGATTAAGGTGAGGCGAGGATAATCGCATCATGCCTCTAAAACGCTCCATTAATTATAGCGTCAATTATCGACGGCCACGTGGGTAAGGCCGCACGGTGAGAAAGTTGGCCTACTTTACTTCAACAGGATTCAGTGGAACGAATAGCCCGGCTATTGCTTTCGACTCTTTGCAATTAAATCATAAGCGACTTGCACTTCCTGTGCTTGCTCAGTAGCCACAGCAATCATGTCTTCTGGAACCCCCTGGCCGATTAACTTGTCAGGGTGATATTGGCTGATTAGCTTACGATAAGCCCGTTTGACTTCCTGATCGCTACTTTCCTTGCTCACACCCAACGCTTTATAAGCATCATCCAGAACGTTGGCAGAGGCTGCTTGACCGCCAGCAAAGTGCGATTGGTTTAAAACCATATCCAGCATATGCTGGAATGCAGCCTGGTCATAACCAAGATGATGGGCAATATCTCTTAGCAAGCGCTCTTCCGCCGAATCAATGCGTCCATCAGATAAAGCCATGACGATGAGATAGACTAACAACATTTGTTTCAAGCTATGCGTATGGCCACAAACAGCCATGAATTTCCTTAAGTTCGGCTCAAAATCAAAGTCTGGGGCGGCTCCCCGTTCAAAAAGAACAATGGCTTGCTGTCTATGCTCCGCAGACATCCTCAGTTTTTGAATAAACTGTTCGACGTGCTCAATTTCATCTTTGGATATATGACCATCTGCCTTAGCTAGTTTCCCCATTAAAACAAAAACGGTTTCAAGGAAAACTGTCTGGCGTTGACCTCTACTGAGCGGGTTAACGCCACCAGCGCCGTAAGCACTATAGCGGTCAGCAATACTTCCCAGGAAATAGCCGATAAATGCCCCAAAAATTCCGAAAAAGTAATACCCTATTAAGGCACCAACGAGTTTAAACAAAATGACTCCCCAGATTGCATATGGAAAAAACAGATTATAAACGCATGAACCAGAATCATGCGGCAAACCTGGCCTTAAATCACCTCGAATTTTTTAAACCCAGATAATCCATCAGGACGCGAGATGATGGAGAAGCAGATTACGCGACCGCTTTACCGGTAGGAAGAAGTCCATAGGCATACTCATGGACGTCGTGCAAGCAGCGGAATACACGAACCCTGACCAGCAGCACTCATATAGGCTCAGAAAGGATTATCGGGTTAAATACTGCTGAAGGTGGTGGTGGTGGTGGTGGTGTGACCACACTTTCATTTCACGTTGAGCTTCCGGGATGCAGAAGGAATCCTGATCTATCACGAGGGTGATCATCAGCTACGAAATTATCCACTAATAAATGCTCAAGTCCGGACAAGCCCATGCGAGTAACAAGAAGAGAGTGTCGGGTGCTAAAAACGAAAAAGCCACAAAGGGGCGATTATCCCTTTGTGGCTTGAAGTAAGGCTCTGTCTGCTTAGGAAGTCTTGCTGCGACGGCGCGCCATGAAGCCCATCAAACCCAGACCAGCCAGGAACATGGCGTAGGTTTCGGGTTCTGGGACAGCTGAGACCCAGTTCGAAGGTGTTGGGTTTGGATCCGTAAGGGAGTAAGGAGCCACCGAAATAATACCGAAGATTGGTTCTGGCTTTCCGGAAGTGGTCCATGCTTGCGTCCCGGTGAAATCGGCCAGATCTACACCTGTGCCTGTCACTGTCCAACTACTGCTCGCGAAATCTTTGTCAAACCGATCGGCGTCGTTCTTGTCAAGCCAGTCGACACTGATGTACTGAGCGTCAGACTTATAGCCACTATCCATATTCGGATTAGTTTGGTACGAGAACGAGTCAATCGGAGCGCCTGAAAGAAACGTGAACGACGATGAGGTAAGTGCCGGCCCTTGGTAGACATATTCAAGGTGTTTCACTATTGACTGAGTATCGAAGCCAGTGGGGAGGTCATTCCAGTGTGGAGTCAGCACGAATTGGACGCCGCCTGATATATCAGTTAACGTAAGTTCTGCAACCGTGGGATAACCACTGGTATACGAAGACGCAGCCGGCAAGTCAAAAAAATAAGTTTTAGTGTCTGCAAATGCAGGTGCTGCGACAACGCTTATAGCAGCAGCAAGAATTGCTGTTTTTGCTGTTTTTGTTATTTTCATTTAAATCTCCTTTAGTATTATTAGAATCAAATAAAAAAACACGCATCCGTATTAAAATAACTTCATCAATAAGCCGAACAAACCATATCTGCAACAATATTTATATGGAATCTTAACCTAACTGTAACGCATATATAACCTACTTGTAATAAACCTGATTTAAGAATATACGACATGATCGCATCCCTCAATAAGGAAACTACCTATTTTTAAGGGAATATGCTCCTGATCTTGTTGACATGGACAGTGGTTTAGATAGCCTGCTTTGAGTCCAAGCCACGTTATAAATACAACTATCGTGTATCGTACCCCGCTCCCTTCGTTATTTCTTGTTACAAATCTGGTCAAGCAACTCTCGCCCCGCTTCCTCCACCATA
>VFJL01000057.1 GCA_009886095.1 Nitrosomonadales bacterium
ATGTTGCGCTAGTTGGCTTCGGAACATTCGAAGTACGCAAACGTGCTGCACGCGCTGGCCGCAATCCGGCCACTGGTGAGGCCATCAAGATCAAGGCTTCCAAGCAGCCCGCCTTCAAGGCTGGCGCGACTTTGAAAGCCGCAGTCAACGGTGGAAAGAAGTAATAACGACCCGAGTAGCAACCGCTAGTCATCTAGTGGTTGCGCTTATCCGTTCGAATCGCTATGTGAGTATCATCAATATAAGGAGAGCATCATGGCAAAAGGCCAGCAAAAGAAAAACAAAGAAGCAAAGAAACCTAAAAAGAAACCAACACCTGCTATCTGATTCCAATTCCAGTTCGAAAGTGACGAGGCGATAATAGACAAACGTCGCAGACAGTACAAACAGTACGGTCAGGCACGAGTGATGATATTAACCAGGTGTCACTAATGAAATGGAATTAGAATGACTCGCGCTTGCGCTGAACAGAGTATGACAAACAGAATTGTCTTGGTAGCATCAGAGGTGCGGGTAGATGGCCACATCTATGTGATCACCAGGTAAGAATTGATCAAGCTTTAAGTTGTTTGCCGGTCGACGGTTGGTCATTGTCAAACCGATAGAAAATAAATAACAGCAGCCTTTTAGGCTGCGATTGTCCAGTCAGTGTTCCTCTGGTGCAGATGACCAGCCTTTAACCGACGGCACAGTTGATTATCGATGTATCACCTTGAGTGCGAGTACCACACTCGCGAGAACCATCGTAATCGCGTTGGCAATGATAATCGGCCAACTGCCAAGCATGGCGCCATAGACCAACCACATAATCACCCCCATCGTGAAGAAGCTGTACATCGGCAGCAATATGCCAGAGAGATCGCGGGTTTTCCAGGACTTCAGCACTTGGGGAACGAACGCCACGGTCGTCAGGATGGCCGCTGCGTAACCGACGAGATTATGAAGATCGAGTAACATGAGGGGGATGATACGTGCAGTTTATATCTTGAAGTAATATTCGCCACTTCATCCTGATTCCATTTCTTATTCAATAACGCAGTAATAATCCAGTTTCATGCCATAATTCTAAATCCGGCAGCTGACTGCTCATTTTTCAGTTTAACAACATGATTTATAGTAACTTTTTGTAGTGTTTGATCTTCACCTTTTGGTGGGTTCGCTACGGGGCGGATTACACGGTTTTTGCAGTACATGGCTGCGTTGCAACTTCTTGGAATGGAATGACCATTCTGCGTCATTGCGTCTTACCCTGCACCCCACAAACCGTACACTCTACCCCGTCCAACCACCTGATTCAGGATAATGAATTTAACCATTGATGGGTTTTTCGAATGCACGCGGGGCGATTCACGGCCGCCCCTTCGGGCGAAGGCCGGCTGAAAGCCAGCAGATTGTAGGAGTGTAATTAATACCCCGTTGCTTGTGGCGGAGTGCTTTATTTACAGAAAGTTAATTCAAAGTCCACATTGCTTTCATATACTTTGGTTTTCTGTTTTGAACCTGAGATGACGAAACGAATATTGAGAGCATACTTGTTGGCGCTGATTTCTGGGACACAGGGCAGATTCTCATCCAGCTTCAGGCATAACATATGCCCTGCACGTCCCACTCCCATTTCTGTCTGCTGGAACGTACCATTAATGGCAGTGTGCCGGAAGGTTTTACCGTTGTTGCGCAACAGGTGCAGCACAATACTGAAGCCACTCCGGATTGGTAGCAATGGCAACAGCCATTCTTCGAGATCCTTGCGGCGTAGCGCAGGATCCAGATGTAACCAGTAGTGGTAAGAAGGCAGATCGAACTCACATGCGCCGCCAGGTATGGCGACGCGTTGTTTAATGCCCATTAACCACTCGTTCTCACGTAAGTGCTCACCAATTTTTCCGCTCATATCCAGTATGCTGCGGGAAGTGACCTGGATGTTGTTCAGCACCTGATGCAACGCTACTTCGGAAACATCAGGATTGCTGCGTAAGGATCCCAGAATTTGCTTTTGCCGCTCAAGCTCTTGTAGCAGATCCGATTTTATATCGGCGCGGCTGACTACATCAAGAATCTCAAACAAGGTAACCAGCGCCGAGTGATGCTCGATGGCATCATTCTTGGCTGAAAAGAAAATTATCTTGTCGAACAAATCCTCAAGTCGCAGCAGGGTGCGGATGCGCTCGTTGAGAGGATGTTCGTAGCAAATCACGATGGCATGGCTCGGAGGTTGGGGGACAGAATGTGTTTAATTTTGCCCTATGAAACAGAATTTTACAAATTAAAATCAATCTCCAGCCAGTGATGCAGCAGTAGACGAGACTAGCTCTCGCTTGATAGGGCAAGATATTTCTGGTGCAAAGCCTCCACCTGTTGCTGTAGATGTGCCAAAGTACTGTCATTAACGATGACATCGTCTGCTTGTTGCAGACGTTTCTGGCGTGTAATTTGTGCCGCCATGATGGCATGAACTTCTTGTGTACCCAGTTTGCTACGTGCCATTGTGCGGACAACCTGTTTCTGCTTGTCACAGTCTGTCACCAGGATACGTTGTACCATTTCACGGTAATCATCAGTTTCGAGCAGTAGTGGTACGATCATTATTACGTAAGGAGAGGAAGTAAGCGTGATACGGCGGACTGCTTCCATGAGAATAAGAGGGTGGAGAATTGCTTCAAGCTTTTGCCGGGAAGCACTGTCAGTAAATACCAGGCTGCGCATTTTTTTACGATCCAATGCACCCTCCGTAGTGATGAAATTCTCACCAAAAACCTGCCATATTGCGCTGATAGCGGCGCCATGTGGTTGAGTGAGTTCATGTGCGATCTCATCGGTATCTATAACAGAGGCACCCAGAGCGGCAAAGAATTTTGCGGCGCTGGTTTTGCCACTGCCAATTCCTCCAGTTAGGCCGATTATCAATGGCATGGGCTAAAGCAAACCAAGATAGGCACGATTGATCTGATCTCCCCAGAATAACGCAATGAGACCGCCACCAACCAGATATGGCCCGAATGAAATGGGGACATCGCGCCTATGTTTTGCTACAACTATCAACCCGATACCGACTGCGGCACCAACTAGGGAAGACAGCAGAATTACCAGTGGCAGCATTTGCCATCCAAACCACGCACCGATCACGGCAAGCAGTTTGAAATCACCATGCCCCATGCCTTCCTTGCCGGTAGCGAACTTGAAGCACCAGTATATTGACCACAGGGCAAGATAACCGGCGACTGCGCCAATAATGGCGGAGTGGATATCGGTAAAGCCATCGTTCAAATTGACCAGTAGCCCACCCCACAGCAGAGGCAGAGTGATGTCATCGGGGAGTAATTGAGTATCCAGGTCAATAAATGCCAGCGCGATCATTGACCAGGCAAAAGCCAATGCAGCGAAAGCGGCAAGGCCATAGCCGAAATGCCAGGCAATGAGTCCGCTGATGACGCTGGTTAGTGCCTCAATAATAGGGTAGCGTGGGGAAATAGCGGTGCGGCATTGTGAACAACGGCCTTTTAAAGTCAGGTAACTTGCTATGGGGATATTTTCCAGTGCGGTTATTTTGTGTCCGCAGTGGGGGCAGGAAGAGCGGGGCGTGACGATATTGAATGGCAGCGACACCTCAACGGTTTTGCCGTGCAACTCAGCACATTGTTGCTGCCACTGCCGTTCCAGCATTAGCGGCAGACGGTGGATGACTACGTTCAGAAAGCTGCCCATCATCAGGCCAATGGTAGCGCAAAGCGAAATAAAAAAAACCGGAGTAGTTTGCAGTAGATGGATGAATGACATGAGTATCCTGAAATCAGTAATCGCTATTCTGGATGCGGTTGCGCCCAGGGTGCCGGGAGAGTAGAGACCGCCGCTAAAAATCCGGATTTTTGGCGGTGCCCTAAAGGGTTCTATTTTTATTTTTTAATGTCTGTTCCCCGAATTCAACCAACGATCTGTCCCATTTTAAAGATTGGTAGATACATGGCAATCACCAAGCCGCCGATGAGAGTCCCCAGCACTACCATAATGAGTGGCTCCATCAAGCTGGAGAGTGCGGCTATGGCATCATCCACTTCCGCTTCTAAAAAATCGGCTACCTTACTTAGCATGGAGTCCAGTGCGCCAGATTCTTCACCGATGGACACCATCTGTAGCACCATACTGGGGAAGACTTCGGTGTTTGTCATGGAAGCAGTCAGGCTATTGCCGGTACTGACTTCTATCTGAATTTTTTTGGTAGCCTCAAAATAAATATAATTGCCTGCTGCACCTGCGACCGAATCCAGCGCTTCCACTAGCGGAACACCCGCCGCAAACATGGTGGAAAGGGTGCGTGTCCAGCGTGCGATGACAGCCTTACGGATGACATTGCCAAAAATCGGCAGTTTCAGCACCAGTCGATCCATAACCCGTTGCATAGCTACGGAACGTTTCCATGCATAGAAGAAAATATAGATGCTGCCACCAATCGTACCAAAAATTGCCCACCAGTAGGCCACAAAAAAATCTGAAATTGCCATGACTATAAGCGTCGGAGCGGGTAGGGCAGCGCCAAACCCGGAGAATAATTGCTTGAACGCAGGAATCACAAAAATCATGATTATTGCGGTAACAGCAAACGCTACCACGATAATCGCGATGGGGTAAAACAGGGCAGCTCTAATCTTACTTTTGATTGCCTGAATTTTTTCCTTGTAGGTGGCGAGGCGATCCAGCAGATCGTCGAGAATGCCGGCAGCTTCGCCTGCATCTACCAGATTGCAGTACAGTGCGTCGAAATGAAGCGGGTATTTGCGGAAAGCATTCGCCAAGCTGCTACCAGTTTCTACGTCGCTTTTAATGCTCATCAGTAGCTCGCTCACCGCCCGATTGCTATTACCCTTGCCGACGATATCAAAAGCCTGTAACAGGGGAACGCCCGATTTCATCATGGTAGCGAGTTGGCGCGTGAACAATGCAATGTCTTTGGCAGTGACACGACCGCTCGACCGGATTTTCTTGATTTTTGTGGCATTGATATTCTGGCGGCGCAGCATGGAGGTAACAATTGCTGTGCTGATAGCGCGCATTTCACCCTTCACTATTTTGCCGGATCTATCCTTGCCTTCCCAGGCATAATTGATCTCCTTAACTTTTTTTCCTGCACCTGTGGTTATACCCGCCATAATGACTCCTTGATTATCTGGAACGACCGCCCTTAGGTGTCGTTTTCCAATAGCTTGTTCATCCGGGATTAGTGCGAATGGGAGCTCACAAAGCCTTTCAATTACTCCATGAATTCTAGATGAATCATGGCAGATTCGGTTTCGAAGTGCACCGTTCAATGCAACGGCTGCTATAGCACCTCGTTTTTTAAGGATAGCTCAAACCAGGATCCAAATCCACGCTCCCAAGAATAGCGGGAGTGTGCAAAATAAATATTGATATAGTCTATGGACGTTTCCCAGTCGACAAAGTTATCTCACAACTTGCTTCAGCATCATCTCGCGTCTTGATGGATTATTTGAATTCAACACTATGCAACCACACCCGGAACAGGAAAAATTCGCACTACCTTGACCATCCGACCTTGGGTCTGGATGACTTCCATCGGATAGCCGGAAATTTTCAGGCTGGTACCTGCTTCAGGAATATCCTGGAAGTATTCCAGGATCAGGCCATTAAGAGTCTTTGGGCCACCCAACGGGAGTCTCAGGCCGAGTTTGCGGTTGAGATCACGCAGCAGGCTGCTGCCCTCAACTATTATGCTGCCGTCTTTCTGTGTCAGGAACGCCCCAGCCTGCGACGGCGAGTGTGTGGTAAATTCACCAATGATTTCTTCGATAATATCATCCAGCGTTACCAACCCCATCCACTCACCGTATTCGTTGACCACTAGGCCAACTCGTTCGCGGTTTTCCTGAAACAGTTGCAATTGTGAGAACAGAGGCGTGCCGGATGGAATGAAATATGGTTCACGCATGATTTTCTCTAGATTTGCAGCGGTGATTTCTCCATTCTTCATCTGATTTAGCACCCGGCGTGTGTGAATTATTCCAGTTACGTTGTCCAGCGTTCCCCGGTATACCGGCAGACGGGTGTGATAACAGGTGAGTAACTGGTTGTGGATTATTTCATCGTCGGCCTCTAGATCTATTGCTTCGATCTGGCCGCGCGGCACCATGACATCGTCAACGGTAATGGTTTCAAGGTCAAACAGGTTGAGTAACATGCTCTGGTGCTTTTTCCGAATGAAATGCCCAGCTTCCAGCACCAAAGTTTTGAGCTCTTCCAGGCTTATTTTATGAGTGGTGTGGTTTGCCCCAGGTTTCAAGTGCAGAATGGTAAGCAGTGTCTGTACGAACAGATTGACGAACCATACAATCGGGTAGAGCAACTTCAGCAACGGTGTCAGCACATAGCTTGAAGCCAGTGCAATACGCTCCGGGTAGGCGGCGGCGACCACCTTGGGCGTGATTTCGCTGAACACTAGAATAGCGAAGGTTACGCACACCGTACCGATGAATAAGGCCAGGTCACTATGGTCGAAGAGGGTGGAAACAATCACCGCGACCAGTGTCGCGGCAGCAGCATTCAGCAAATTATTACAAAGCAGAATCACTCCCAGTAGCCTGTCGGTATTGGCCAGCAACTGGGTAGTCAGGTAGGCGCTATGATGTCCCTGTTTGACGAGATGCTTCAACCGGTAACGGTTGATCGCCATCATGCTGGTTTCGGAAAGTGAGAAAAATGCGGACAGAATCAACAAGATAACCAGCACGCTTAGCAGCGCATACAACGGCATATCTTCCAAGAAGCGCCTTTATACTAATGAAGGAATTTCAGTATCGAAGCAGGGGAAGGATTTGTCAAGGATTCAGCAGATGGAAAATTCGTGCGGCTTGCATCGTTCGGATGAAATTAGCTCTCGGGCATATTGCATTAGCGCTGCAATACCACTTCCAGCACAAACTTACTGCCAATATAAGCCAATAGCAATATGCTGAATCCAGTCAGTGTCCAGCGGATGGCGATGCGCCCGCGCCAACCGTAGAGTTGCCTACCGGTGAGCAAGGCAGCGAACACTCCCCAGGAAACGAAGCCGAACAGAGTCTTGTGGGTAAATTTGAGCGGCTGACCAAATACTTCCTCAGAGAACATGACGCCACTGATGAGTGTCAATGTAAGCAGTATAAATCCCGCCCAGATGACGCGGAACAGCAGCTTTTCCATAGCTAGTAGCGGTGGGAGGTTGGTCAGTACCGTAGGCATGGTGGGGTGGTGCAGGCGGCGCTCCACCACTGCCATCAGTAATGCATGCAGCGCAGCGATGGTGAGCAGGCTGTAGGCCAGCATGGCGACCAGAATATGTGCTTTAAATGCGGGTAATTCGGTATTGGCCAGAGGGCGGAGAGAAGGAAACGCCAACGGTAGTAACACCGCCACTGCTGCCACTGGCGCGACCAAGGTTTGCAGTCCTTCCAGGCGGTAGAAGAAACTGGACAGCCAGTAAATCAGAGCGGTGAGCCACACAATGGAAGAAATCGCGTTACCCAGGCCAAAACTCAATCCATCACCCGCAAATATGGACTGATAAAGCGTAAAGCTGTGCAATATCAACGGTGCGAGAATGGCGTAACGTTCCCATTCGGCAGCTACAACGGAGTTGTCTGCGGATTGTGCCGGCGCATTCCATTTGGTGCGCCATAAATGCCAACCGATCAGTCCATACAGCAGGAAGGCAGTGAGATAAGCTAGAATACCGGACATTGATTGATATTGCAGATTAAAGGATATCTCTAATAATTCGATGCTCTAAACAAGACAAAGTGAAAATAAAAAATGTAGACGTGGTATACGGTCGATATGTAAGGAAACATTTTTTATGAGCAACGAAGTATTTAGCAAAATCCGGATTTTCAGAGGCACCCCAAAGCGGAAGTGTCCGGCTAGTTTACACCAATTTTTCTTGAGAGGCATTTGACATGTTTGACAATCTTACCAGCAGATTTTCCGGTGTCATCAAAACCCTGCGTGGCGAAGCGAGGCTGACTGAAAGCAATATTCAGGAAGCGTTGCGTGAAGTACGCATGGCACTACTGGAGGCCGATGTGGCTTTGCCGGTGATCAAGGAGTTCATCGCGCGTGTCAAGGAAAAGGCCGTCGGCCAGGAAGTGATGAGCAGTCTCTCGCCGGGGCAGGCGCTGGTGGGAGTGGTGCATCAGGAGTTGATTGCCATCATGGGGGGAGAGAAGGTTGATATCAATCTGGTCACCGTGCCACCTGCAGTCATTCTCATGGCAGGGTTGCAGGGTGCCGGCAAGACCACCAGCAGCGGCAAATTGGCAAAGTGGTTGATGGAGCAGAAAAAGAAAAAAGTACTACTGGTTTCCTGCGACATTTATCGCCCGGCTGCAATTCATCAACTGGAACTGCTGGCCAAGCAGACGGGTGCAGATTTTTTCCCGGTGCAAACAGGGCAGCAGCCGGGAGAGATTGCCACTGCCGCACTGGATTTTGCCCGCAGGCATCACCACGATGTGATGATTATGGATACCGCAGGGCGGTTGGCTATAGATGAGGCCATGATGCGGGAAATAGGTGAGCTGAACACCTTGCTGAAGCCCATCGAAATTCTGTTTGTAGTGGATGCAATGCAGGGACAGGATGCGGTCAATACCGCTAAGGCATTTGCTGAGGTATTGCCCCTAACCGGCATTATTCTCACCAAGCTCGACGGCGATTCCCGTGGGGGTGCGGCGTTATCGGTGCGGCATATTACCGGCAAGCCAATCAAGTTTGCTGGCGTGGGTGAAAAATTAACCGGGCTGGAACCATTCCATCCTGACCGTATGGCTTCGCGCATTCTCGGTATGGGTGACGTGCTGGGATTGATCGAAGAAGCTCAGCGTGGAGTGGATCAGAACGAGGCTGAAAAACTAGCAAAGAAAATGAAGTCGGGAAAAAGTTTCGACCTGAACGATTTCAAAATGCAATTTCAACAAATGCGCAACATGGGTGGCATGAGCGCCATGATGGACAAACTACCCGCGCAATTGAGCAAGGCTGCGCAGAATGTAAAAATGGACGACAAGGTCATAGGACGCACTGAAGGCATCATCAATGCCATGACATCACAAGAGCGCACCAAACCGGACATTCTGAAAGCTTCGCGCAAGCGCCGCATCGCTGCCGGAGCAGGAGTTACCGTGCAGGAAGTGAACCGCCTGCTGGCACAATTCGAGCAGACTCAGAAAATGATGAAAATGATGAGTAAAGGCGGAATGACGAAAATGATGCGCGGATTAAAAAGCATGCTTCCGGGAATGCGCTGAGGTAGCCAAACGTAGATACGCAAAGCTATGTTCGGGTTATTCTGCTGTCGGTGCCTTTTTCAGCCCTATGACTTGCGTACCTACTTTTATTTCTCTTGTTTTAAACCAGCCAACATTTGTTTCGATCGCATATTTCGCTGCACCAGCGGAACTATGCGCTGTTCTGGTGTGGGGCACCATGTCAGCGATGTTGAGAATCACGCCATTTTTGTCAAGGAAGGCAACGCTCAACGGAATGTCAGTATTAGCCATCCACATGCTGTGACGGCCAGCTTCGGGAAACACGAACAGCATGCCGCTGTTCTCGCCCATCGACTGTCGATACATCAACCCCTGTGAGCGGGACGTTTGAGTGTGGGCAACCTCAACGGGAAGGGTGTGGTTAGCAATTTTAAGCTGGATAAGAGGCATCTCGGCGCTGACCGGCAGCGACAAAAGAAAAACGAGGAAAAATGCAAGTTGGCGCATCAAAGTTTGCCGGTGCTGCCAAAACCATTTTCGCCACGATGACTTTGTTCAAAGTCATCCACCACGTTAAAATCCACTTGCACCACCGGCACTACCACCAGCTGCGCGATCCGCTCCAGCGGATTCAGCAGAAACGGTGTCTGTCCACGATTCCAGCAAGAAACAAGTATCTGTCCCTGATAGTCAGAGTCGATCAGCCCGACTAGATTGCCCAGGACTATGCCATGCTTGTGACCCAACCCGGAACGCGGCAAAATTATCGCTGCGAGTCCGGGGTCGGCAAGATGAATGGCGATGCCGGTGGGGATCAGGCAGGTTTCCCCAGGTTGGATAGTCATCATATGATTAGTGCACGCACGCAGATCCAAACCCGCAGAGCCGGATGTGGCATAGGCCGGAAGTTCGGCCTTTAGACGTGGGTCAAGAATTTTGATGTCTATTTTTATCATAGGATAATGGACGTCTCTAAAAATCCGAAGTTCTAGACCAGATAAGGCGGAAACAAAAAATTTAGACGCGGCATATATTTGATATATAAGGAAACATTTTTTATGAGCAACAAAATATTGTGACGAAATCCGGATTTTTAGAGGTGCCCTAATGTCGGGATCTTTGTTTTTCGTACAGAGCTGCGATATGTTGAATCAGGCGTTGCGCTTGCACTATTTTCGGTGCTTTCAGTAGAGGGTGTTCGCCCTCATCGTCGAATAGGACCAATGCACTTTCATCAGAGCCGATAGTATCCTGAGCCAGATTGGCAGCGAGCAGCGGCAACTTCTTTCCGCGCCGTTTGAGTGCTGCATTTCTCTCCAGGTTTTCCGTCTCTGCTGCAAAACCCACACAAAATGGTGGCTTGGGCAGATTTGCCACGTATTTCAGAATGTCGGGATTGGGAGTGAGTTCCAGAGTGATGTCGCCATCAGTTTTCTTTATTTTTTGTTTGCTGGCGTTGGTAGCACGGTAGTCCGCCACTGCTGCAACACTCACAAAGATATCGGCATGTGAAACTGCATTCTTCACCGCTACGAGCATATCCCGCGCGCTCACTACGTTGATGAGTCGGGCCGCAGCAGGGGGCTCCAGGCACACTGGGCCAGAAATGAGGGTGACATCCGCACCCGCTTCCAATGCCGCACGGGCTACAGCATAGCCCATTTTCCCGGAACTTGAATTGGTGATGCCGCGAACCGCATCAATTGCCTCGTAGGTCGGTCCGGCAGTAACAAGCACACACCTGCCTTGCAGTAGCCCGGGTTGGAAAACAGCGTGTACCGCTGTGGCCAGCTCCTGCGCCTCCAGCATGCGCCCCATGCCGGTCTCGCCGCAGGCCTGGGCGCCACTGTGGGGATCGAGTATCGTCACGCCATCAAGCCGTAGCGTGGCGAGGTTGCGCTGAGTAGCCGGGTGCTCCCACATCTGTCGATTCATGGCAGGGGCGATCAGCAAGGGGCAGTCGCGCGCAAGGCACAATGTCGAAAGCAGGTCATCGGCTAGACCATGGGCGAGTTTGGCGATAAAGTCAGCGCTGGCGGGAGCGACAAGAATTGCATCTGCATTGCGCGAAAGGTCTATATGCGCCATGTTGTTGGCAACGCGGGTGTCCCACAGATCGGTGAACACTGGCTTGCCGGTCAATGCCTGTAACGTGGCTGGGCCGACAAAACGACAGGCCGATTCGGTCATTACTGCCTGCACTTCCATGCCATCCTGTATCAACAGGCGTGCCAACTCTGCCGCTTTGTACGCAGCCACACCGCCAGTCAATCCCAACAGCAGGCGCTTGGCGGTCAGGGAGGGTATGTTAGCCATAATTATGATGAACCATCCAGCAGGGAGAGTAAGAGTTTAACCTAAAAACCGCGTTCAATTACAGAGGGATGGTGCTGGCTCCGGTTTGATTGCTTTTTCCGGGCACACGTTCTATCTTTTGTTTATCTGTTATCTTTTTGCATTGCTCAAATTCCAGTTCGAAGGCGTCACTGATGAATTGGAATTACAGGTTAAACCATGGCAATACCAGATTGGCCAGAATCCGAACGTCCGCGTGAAAAGCTCCTGAAAAATGGTGCGGCGTATCTTTCCGATGCCGAGCTCTTGGCGATATTCCTGCGAACCGGCATGGTGGGGAAGAGTGCGGTAGATCTGGCGCGTGATCTACTTAAGCGCTTCGACAGCTTGACAGGATTATTTGCTGCCAGTCAAAGCTCATTTTGTCAGGTGCCCGGAATGGGTCCGGCAAAGTATGCGCAATTGCAGGCGGTATTGGAAATGGCACGACGGGCTCTGGGGGAAGAGCTGAAAAGTGGTGATGCCATGAATGCACCAAAATTGGTGCGTGACTACTTGCGCCTCAGCCTCGGAGGTAAAAAGCACGAGATTTTTGTCGGTATTTTTCTTGATGCCCAGAACCGTGCCATTGCTACCGAGGAGTTGTTCAGTGGCACCCTTACTCAAACCAGCGTGTACCCGCGTGAGGTGGTGAAGCGGGCGTTACATCACAATGCAGCGGCAATGATTTTCGCCCATAATCATCCTTCTGGCGTGGCGGAACCAAGTCAGGCCGACGAGATGCTAACCCAGTCGTTGAAGCAGGCGCTCGCGCTGGTGGACGTGAAGGTGCTGGATCATTTCATCATTGGCAGTGGAGCCGCAATGTCATTTGCCGAGCGCGGTCTGATTTGATTTCAGGCTGTCTCTAATTCAGGTTCGAAAATTAAACGAGGCGAAGACGAACGTCTGCCGCAGACAGTACATCCCCAAAGGGAGACTTCCTTCAGGGCGAATAGTACGGTCAGGCGCAGTAAGATATCAACAAAGTATTATGATGGAATCTGGATTTTTAGAGGTAGTCTTGAGAAATTCATTGGAATCGGGATATAATGCGCCCTTTTGCGAAAAATGGAGTGCATCATCATGGCACGAGTATGCGAAGTCACCGGCAAGAAGCCCATGTCCGGTCACAATGTTTCCCACGCTAACAACAAGACCAAACGGCGGTTTCTGCCTAACCTGCAGCGTCGCAAATTCTGGGTTGAGAGCGAGAACCGCTGGATCAGATTGCGCTTGTCCAATGCAGCGCTACGCACTATAGATAAAAACGGTATTGATGCTGTGCTGGCGGGAATGCGCGCCAGCGGTGAAAGTATCTAATAAGCGAAAACAAGCGAATAAATAACCTAAGGAAATCTCATGCGCGAGAAAATTAAACTTGAATCCTCGGCTGGAACAGGCCACTTCTATACCACCACCAAGAACAAACGCACTACTACAGAGAAAATAGAAATTCTGAAATTCGATCCGGTAGCGCGCAAGCACGTCAAATACAAGGAAACCAAACTCAAGTAGAGCTCTTGCGGTAAAGCCGCATGGTTGTACTGCGCTACTGCGGGGAACAAACAGCAAGGAAAAATATGCAGCACCAGCAAAAAACCCGCCGTTGGCGGGTTTTTTGCTGGTGCTTTTTCTTTAACGCTACATTATGCGTAGCAGCGTAGTCGGCGGGAGAAATTCTCCAGTACATCGATGCCGCTTTCTTCTGCGCGGCGGCACCAGTCTTCTAATTGTTTAACCAGTTCATCTTTGGTTGCAGCGGAGCGCTGCCACACAGACATGAGTTCCTCGCGCATGGTATAGACTTTGTCTAACGTCATGGTCTTGCTCAGCATCAGATTCAACTTGACGCGTTCATCCTCTTTCAAGGTTTTGGAGTCAGCCAGTACCCAACGTTTGAGCGTGGAACGATCTACGCCATGATGTGTAGTCGCTTCTTTCAAGTGATCAATTTCTTTAGCGAGCGTGAGTTTGAGGGACTGGGTATATTTCGCCAGTACTTCGTAACGATGAGAAATAACGGCTTGCAGCGTATCAAAATCGCACTGGGTCTTGGCCGTATTCAGGCGCAATTTAGGCGCGACCTTTTTCACTTGAGCGAGTCCCATGAATTCCAGAATGCATATGTACATCCAGCCGATGTCGAACTCATACCATTTATTGGATAGCCGTGCAGAAGTGGCATAAGCATGGTGGTTATTATGTAATTCTTCCCCACCGATGAGGATGCCCCAAGGGACGATATTGCGGCTGGCATCCTCTGCCTGAAAGTTACGATAACCCCAAAAGTGACCTACACCATTAACGATGCCGGCAGCCATAACGGGTGACCAGAGCATTTGTACTGCCCACATGGTGAGTCCGATAGGGCCAAACAAGATGACATTAATAATCAGCATCAGTGCAACACCCTTGGCGCTGTGCCGGGTGTAGACGTTACGCTCCAGCCAGTCATCGGGAGTGCCATGACCGTATCTTTCCATGGTCTCCGGATTCTTGGCTTCTTTCCGGTAGAGTTCAGAGCCTTCTCTCAGCACTTTGCCGATACCATAAATCACCGGGCTATGGGGGTCTTCAGCAGTTTCGCACTTGGCGTGATGTTTGCGGTGAACTGCTGCCCACTCCTTGGTTTCCATGCCAGTGGTAAGCCACAGCCAGAAACGGAAAAAGTGACTGGCTATGGGATGCAGATCCAGCGCCCGGTGTGCCTGATGGCGATGCAGAAAGATGGTGATACCGGCAATGCTGATATGAGTGAGAACCAGGGTAACTACAATATAGCCCCACCAGGGTAAGTCAATCAGGCCTAAGGTCATGTGGCTGCAATCCTTTTCGGGTAAATTTCGGAGAGAAGAGACCCTGCAATTTAAAGGGAAATTGGCAGTTAGTCAAGAAATTATGCTTTATACGCACTATACGACACCCTTAAGTATCGAAAGTTCTGGGTAAGCTCTTTTATCTTTGTTTGTCTGAGGTTGAGCTATGGGGTGCTCATTTCCAAACAGGTGCCAAAAGTGGCTTGTAATTTGGCTGGGAGAAGAATCCAAGCCAAGACGCTATCAAGTGGTACACTCAAAATTTAAATCCAACGAGTATAAAAAATGAAACGAGTAAAAATTGGATTGTGCAGCCTTGTGATTACCCTCATTTTGAGTGGTTGTGCCACTACAGGTGGAACAACCCCGGAAGGGA
>VFJL01000047.1 GCA_009886095.1 Nitrosomonadales bacterium
GCGAGCACAGCGGGGCCAGGTTGCTGCTGGCGGAAGACCACCCCATCAACCGCGAGGTGGCGCTGGAGCTGCTGCAGGCGGCGGGGATGGTGGTGGATACGGCCAACGATCCCGGTCTGGCGCAGGCAGTGCTCGCGCAGATGGAGCCGCTGCTGGCCACCGACGACACTGCGGTGGGCGATCTGTTTGCGGCCAACCAGCCGCTGCTGCTGGCAACGCTCGGCACCGGGGCGCTGCAGCTGCAACGGCAGGTGCAGCGCTTCGATTATCCGGCTGCGCTGGTGACAGTGCGGGCGTTGATGCGGTAGGGGGCGGATAGTTAACGAGGCGGTGACGAACGAACTCTGTGAACAGTACGCGTAGTACGGCAAAGCACAGGCAAAGAAATCAACGAAGTGTTACTGATAAAATGGAATTAAGCATTCTCCCTAGTTTAAAATAGGCGACTTACTTACTCCCTTACTGCTGCTGCCACTCTATTATGAGATATGTCACATATCCAACTGGATGGAGTGAATTTCAGATGAACAATACGCGCAGCAGAGAATACCAAGTCATACCCATCAATGGCAGGCCGAATGTGCCAATCAATATGAATGACACTCGTGGTAAAAAATCCAAAACCGCCTCACCAGCCAGAGTTGAGTCCGTAGTCGTAGTTTCCGCTAAAGTTAAGCATTCTGACCGCACCCAAGTCTATATTCTTTAGTTTTTCTTTGCCGCTTGTTCAGCCTGTCCGCTTTTTATTTCAATGGAAGTGAGCGCGACAGCTGAAACCTATGCCATGCTCAGAGCTGACTCTTGCCTGGTGGGTTTCATGGTGCGTTGCATAAAACGGCAAGAAGCTGCCTGATCGCGAGCAGCAGTGTTTGCATGAGCCCTGTTTCAGCGTGGTTAGAGCTCCTAAGCCTTATCCCCCTTTTTCTTTCGGCGCCTCACTAACTGCAGGTATGGTGGCGGCGCTGTGTGCAGGCCCACTTCGCCGCTCTTCCCCATGTTTGATGAGAACCCCAGCGTCCTTCATTGCCTCGACCATGTCATTCATTTTTTTGAAAGAATGGAGAAAAGCCTGAGGAGTCATGGCAATAGAACACTGCCTATCTAAAGCTGAGCTGACTTGGCCATCTTTTTCGGTATGAGAGACCGTCTCATAGTAAATACGTACGATGCCATTCGTTAATACGATGTTACCGATGCCGTCAGCGAAAAGATATTGAGACATGAAGCATTTCTCCTATTTGTATATTGTGCATTTATCGATTTTTTATGCCGACTTTATCCTACCACCGTATTTGTGATCTGACGCAGAGTGATAGGATCGGGTTATAGGATCAGGCTGTTAGTGCCGGCTGAGAATCAATTACCTGCAGCAACGAAATGCTGACCCGGCGATTGTACCCCTGGTATTTAAAATTGCTACTACAGCACCTGATCTGGATCGGGATATCCGACGTCAGCTTCCATCGCTGACTAGCGTACTTGCCGGGGCCGTAGGTCGTTCCTACTATGCCACCTGTTGGAGTGACCCACTCGGTCACCGCTTCTTACAGTATGTTTGTCTTATGCAAAAAAGTCGTAATGACCCATGACCACTCCCAGCCCAGCTATTAGTATCTGTTCCAGGCAATAACGAATAGCAGTGCTCCGTAGCATGGGAAATCATTCCTGAACTTGAAGCACTATTATCCTTAGAGCTTCCATCTCACCGCAGAATGTGCCAGGCAACGTAAGAATATTATTTTGGTAATCGTCACAGATTTGTAAAACACAAACTACTCAATGGAGTTAGGCTCAGATGAACGATACGCTCAGTAAAAAATACAAGGTCATATCCATCGCTGGCAAGACGGATCTGCCAGTCAATCCGAATGACACGCGTGAGGAGGAATCCGATACCTCACCAATCAGCGCTGAACCCGTGGTCCGTACTGAAGTAAGTCATTCTGACCTCACCCAAGTCTATATCCTTTAATTTTATTTTTCGCTTGCCCAGCTTGTTCTTTTATATTTCGATGGAAGCGGGCGCAGCACTCGACCTGAAACCTGCGTCACGTTCGTGGCTGGCCTTGGTCGGATGAGCTTCATGGCGTGTCGTCGCAAGAACGGGCAAGTCTGATTTAACCTGCATAATCCATTAGACGGATCTCTGATCCTGCGCGGCAGGTGCAGAGCTTCGATTATCCGGCTGCGCTGGTGACAGTGCGGGAGTTGATGCGGTACTGCGGTCGTTGATGCGGTAGGGATGGATAAGTGAAAACGAGCCGGGGTAGCCGTCTGATCAGCGTTCTGCGGCGGATTTGACCAAGACAAGTATTCCCGATCGGGAATACTCCACCCAATACCGGCCCAATAGCTAAAAAATCTCCCGATCGGGAAAATACTCTTGCACTATGACCATATTCGCTCCATAATTTCCCGACCGGGAAACTATATGACCAGCATCCACACCACTCAACAACTAGGCAAAGCGCTGCGAACGGCCCGCAAGCAGCTAAGATTGACTCAGTCCCAGCTAGCGCTGGCAGCTGGCGTTGGCCTGCGCTTTATCGTCGAACTCGAAGCTGGCAAACCCACGCTGCGGCTGGAAAACGTGCTTCGGGTCATTGCGGCTCTGGGCGGCGAAATTATGCTGACCGGACTGCCGGCGCACTCCACTACCACTGGAGAGGACAGTCATAGTGCGTGAGCTTGAAGTCTGGTTGTTTGCCGACCATATCGGCACCCTGGCGCAGGTCGAGGGCAGGCTCACCTTCCGCTATACGGCTAAGTGGCTGCAACAACCGCTTGCAGCAGCGCTGTCGTGTTCGTTGCCGCTGCAGGTCGAGCTGTACGATGATCACAAGGCGCGACCTTTTTTCGCCGGTCTTTTACCGGAGGGTCACCTGCGCCGCCTGATCGCGCAACAGTTCCAGGTATCCGGGCAAAACGACTTTGCACTGTTGGAGCACATTGGCGGTGAGTGTGCCGGGGCTGTCACTTTTCTTGAGCCAGAACAACCTTTGCGCCTTCCTGCCCAAGGTGGCGAGATTCAATGGCTGGATGATGAAGAGCTCGTCACCATTCTTGATGAGCTTCCTCGCCGTCCGATGCTGGCAGGCAAAGATGGCCTGCGCCTCTCGCTGGCCGGCGTCCAGGACAAGTTGCCGGTGGTCGTCGATGGAGACCGGATCGGTCTACCCCGCAACGGCACACCCAGCACGCACATTCTGAAATCGCCGATTCATGCAGTTGAAGACAGCGTGGTTAATGAGGGCTTCTGCCTGGCACTGGCCGATGCCATGCAGCTCAAACCTGCGCGATCCCGAATTCACTCCATCGGTGATCGCCGGTTTCTACTGGTCGAACGCTACGATAGGGTGGCCGATACTCAGGGGCGCATTCAGCGACTGCATCAGGAAGACTTCTGCCAGGCGCTGGGCGTAATACCCGAAATTAAATATCAGAACGAAGGTGGCCCCGATCTTGCACAATGCTTTGAGCTGGTTCGACGTGTCACCCGGCCCAGCGCACCACACGTATTGCGCCTGCTCGACTACGTGATTTTCAATGCCCTGATAGGCAATCACGACGCCCATGCCAAGAACTTCTCCCTGCTGTACGCGGGCAGAGCGCCGATTCTGGCTCCATGCTACGACACACTCTCGACGGCGGTGTATCCAACCCTCACGCCCAGGATGGCGATGAAGATCGGCAGCAAGTATAAGTTCAGCGAAGTACAGGCTCGGCACTGGGACCAGTTTGCGGAGAGCGCCGGCTTAGCCAAAGCACAGACCCGCAAACGCATCCTGGAACTGGCGAGGCTGCTGCCGTTGGCCGCTCGCAAGCTCCGGGCAGCACCAGCCGGCAGTTTCAGCAACCATGCACTGATCGAGCAAATCATCAACCTGATTGAACAACGCGCGGCGCTAACGATACGGCGACTGACCGAGTCAGCCGCCGATATTGCGGGTGAGGTGCGGCAAGGGCCGGATATTGACGGCAATTGAATCCTTACCAGGCGTTATAACGGCGTGGCTGCGGGTGCCGTCGATGCCTTGCGGAATAGCGGGAAAAAAGCCCGGTCCATGACTGCAAGATGGCGTGCGACGACGTCCTGGGCGAGAAACTCGACTATGGTGCCCAGACTCAATTCACCCGCGTCAAGTTGGGCCACCATCGCAAGCGCACGCCGGATCAGCCCGGCATGAGCGCGCCGGTGCTCAGCCAGATTGTCGTAATGAAGCTGGGCGAGGATGGCTTCTTCATCAGAAAAGTGGCGTTGCATATGCGCCAGGAATTCTCCAAGCGCTGCCCTGACTTCAACCGGTTTCACCTGTGCTGGCAAGGCGGCATCGATCAGTTTGTTGGCGAGCAGGAAAAGCTCGCGGTGCTCGGCGTCGATGGTGGGGTCGCCACATTCGTAGCCTTCCAGCCAGATCAAATGCAGGACAGAACCTCCACCTTCGGTCGCCCAAATATCGGAGTTGCCACGGCGCGCAACCACAACACGATTTCGCCCGGACTGCTTGCCCTCGTATAAGGCTGCATCCAGCCGGCGAAACCAGGTAGCCGCATCTTCGTCGCCATCATGCTCCGCGACACCGAGGCTCACTGTCACAACGCCTGCGCCTTCGAAAGTGTGGCTGGCCACGGCCTGACGCAGACTCTCCGCCACACTTTCCGCACGGCGATAACCGGCAGAGGAGAGCAGCACTACAAATTCTTCACCTCCCCAGCGGAACAGTAGATCAGAGGCGCGGATGCGGCTGTGCACCAGCTGCACCAGTTCGCGCAATACCGTATCACCGACGGCATGGCCAAAGGTATCGTTGATGTTCTTGAAGTGGTCGATATCAAACATGATCAGCGACAACGGTTGCCGGTTCGCCAGGCTGCGCGCAAGCTCCGGCTCGATCACACGGTCAAGATGCGCACGGTTCCAAGCGCCGGTCAGGTGGTCTGTAGCGGCGAGTTGTTCCAGGTCGCCGATGCGCGCGCGGAGCGCGTCCAGTTCACCGTGATGCTCCCCGCCGCCCGGGTCATCGAGGATCAGTAGTGTGCGATGCGACATGTGGAGCGGGAGGGTGCGGGCACGAATCTCTGCCCCCCCCCTCTCGTGGCGACAGACCGCCAGACTCCATTCGGATTCTGTGCCAATGCACGCAGACTCGCCGCATCCAGGCCGTCAATACCGAACCATTTCTGGAACCCGAAATTGACCCGCTCCGGGTGTCCATCCGCGTCCAGCAACGCCAGAGGAACGGGAAATTCCATGAAGGTTTCCAGCATCTCGCTGTTGGCCGAGCCAGCAGTATCAAGCAAAGTCAGTGGCATTGGCGCGTCCTATCCTGAGCAGGTACTAAATGTATTGCATTTTTACAGAAAAAAAACTATGCTTCAGCATAGTATCCTGTCTTCCAAAAGGATACGCCAGAAGGCGGTGCGAATTCAAGTTTGCAGCGAGACAATGGAACGCAACAATCTGTGGTGACTGGACGCCGCTTACCGCCACCCCGAAAAACCGGTTCAGATATTGTTGCTGTGCCCAATTTATGATGCTAACTTGGTGAGATTTTAAGAAGCAGAGCGAACGCCATGTCCGTGAAAACCATACTCATCGTCGACGACGAGCCAGTGAACCTGACTCTTCTGACCAGCCTGCTGCGACCTGAATACCTGGTGCGTGCTGCCAGTTCGGGAGAAGCTGCCTTGCGCGCGGCGGTGAGTGAGCCCCGGCCGGATCTGCTGCTGCTGGACGTAATGATGCCCGGGATGGATGGTTATGCCGTACTTGCGCAACTGCGCGAGAACCCGGCCACGCGTGACATTCCTGTAATTTTCCTCACTGCGCTGAGCGGGGCAGAAGACGAGGAACGCGGTATGCAGCTTGGCGCTGCCGACTACATCACCAAGCCGATCAAGCCCACCGTATTGCAGGTACGGGTGCGCACTCAGCTCGAAGCCAGCCAGGTGCGTCACTTGCTGCAGGATCAGAACGCCATTCTCGAAGCTGAAGTTGCCCGGCGCATGGCCGAAAACGATCTCACCCAGACCGTAACTATCCGGGCGCTCGCCCACCTGGCTGAAACACGCGATTCCGATACCGGCAATCATATCAACCGCACGCAGGAATATGTCCATGTCCTGGCCTTGCGGCTACAGCAGCATCCGCGTTTCTCCGCCTTTCTCACTCCGCACAATATCGACCTGTTGACAAAAATGGCGCCGCTGCATGACATTGGCAAGGTTGGCATCCCCGACAGCATCCTGCACAAACCCGGCCCCCTGACAGCGGCGGAGTGGGAGATCATGAGGACGCATGCCAAGCTGGGTTCTGACGCCATCGAACAGGCTGAAGCCGATACCCATGCTGAGCAGCCTCTGGGATTTCTCAGCATCGCCAAGGAGATTGCGCACTGGCATCACGAGAGATGGGATGGCGGCGGTTATCCCGACAGCCTTGCTGGCGATGCCATTCCCATCTCCGCGCGAATCATGGCCGTGGCCGATGTGTTTGACGCTCTGATCTCGCCACGGGTATATAAACCGGCGATGCTATTTGCCGAAGCACGCGACATCATCACCGCTGCACGCGGCAAACAATTCGATCCTGACGTGACCGATGCTCTTCTTACCGGCTTTGACGATTTCATCGCCATTGCCGAGCGTTACCGCGATAAGTGAAAGTAGCCCGTCAACACTGAGTGATGGAACGAAAAATGGTTTGCCCAAATCTGTAAATTCCGACTACGAATTCATGGCTAACGTAACCACGCCTGGTTTACCCTATACACGCCTGATCTTCATAGTTCTGGCGCTGATCGCACCGCTAGCCTGCATTTCGTTCGTCAAAATCCAACAACCGCAACTAGAACGCCATGCATTTGTTAATCTGACCACTATTGCGCAACTCAAGGCTCAACAGATCGAGAAGTGGCTGTATGAACGGAACGAAGACACTGCGGTACTGATGTCATCAGGCGCGCTTTTAACGCAAATAGAAAAATCCAACCAGGACAAAAGCGATACAAAGACTAAACAAATAATATTGGATCGATTCCAGACTCTAATCAATAGCTATGGCTATGACACTATTCTAGTACTCGACAGTCATGATCAGCCAGTGCCAACATTGGGCGTAGGCAAAAACCAGGATATATTGCCGCTTGTGCAGGAGCTGACAGCCCTGGCAAGAACCAGCAAACAAGCTCACCGCAGCGAATTGTTCCGCAGCAAGCCGGGCAATGTTTACCTCGATTGGGCCGTACCTATTGTTACCTCGGACATGCAAGGGAAGCCAACCGGATTAGTCATCCTGTTGCGAACCGCAGCCAATCAATTTCTTTTTCCACTGATTCAAACCTGGCCATCAGCAAGTAATAGCGCCGAAACTTTGTTAGTCCGCCGCGATGGCGAATCCGTGCTATACCTCAACGAGCTGCGTCACCGGAAAGATACGGCGATGAACATGAGGCTACCCTTAAATACGCCGAATTTACCTGCTGTCATTGCAATTAATGCGGCCAAGCCGGGCACGACACGAGGCAAGGATTATCGTGACGCAGAAGTACTTTCTGCCTACCGTCCAATAGCGGGGACAGACTGGCATATCGTCGCAAAAATAGACCGTGACGAGGTGCTGGCCCCGATGTGGGACACTTTGTACTGGCTCGCTCTGATTTCTATTATCGCCACTATAGTCCTCATGCTGGCGCTGACGATAGTGTTGCGCCAGCAGCGGCAAACACGGCAACTGGAAATACTGCAAGTATCTGACCTGGCCACCGCCCAATACACCCGCAGCCTGATCGAAGCGAGCCTGGATCCGCTGGTGACGATCGGTGCGGACGGCAAGATCACCGACGTCAACGCGGCCACCGAACAGGTGACTGGCGTAGCGCGAGAACAGATGATCGGCAGCGACTTCGCCGACTATTTCACCGATCCAAGGAAAGCCCGCGCCAGCTATCAGCAAGCCTTCTCACAAAGCAGCGTAACCGACTATCCCCTAACCATTCGCCATGTCTCCGGCAACACCACCGACGTGCTCTATAACGCCAGCATA
>VFJL01000035.1 GCA_009886095.1 Nitrosomonadales bacterium
ACACCATCGTGATCGCCGCCGTTAGCGTGGTCTTGCCGTGATCCACGTGGCCAATCGTGCCTACGTTTACGTGCGTCTTCGTCCGCTCAAATTTACTCTTTGCCATGATTGCTTCCTATGCTTAATAATGGTTATTTTTTATTGATGACCGCTTCGGCCACGCTTTTCGGTGCTTCTGAATAATGCTTGAATTCCATGGTGTAAGTCGCACGCCCTTGAGTTGCAGAACGCAATGCCGTGGAATAGCCAAACATTTCGGCTAGCGGTACTTCCGCACGTATTACCTTAAGACCTGGCATATCGTCCATGCCCTGTATCATCCCGCGACGGGAGGATAAATCGCCCACCACATTTCCCATAAAATCCGCTGGCGTTTCCACTTCTACCGACATCATCGGCTCCAATAATACCGGGTTGGCCTTGCGCATGCCGTCCTTAAATGCCATTGAGGCTGCCATCTTGAAGGCGTTTTCGTTGGAGTCCACATCGTGGTAAGAACCATCGAATAGTGTAACCTTGACATCTACTACGGGGAAACCTGCCAGCACGCCATTAGGCAAGGTTTCGCGCAGGCCTTTTTCTACCGCTGGAATGTATTCGCGCGGAACAGTACCGCCCTTGATCGCATCAACAAACTCAAAGCCTTTACCAGCATCATTCGGGGCCATCCTGAGCCAAACATGACCATACTGACCGCGTCCACCGGACTGTTTGATGAACTTACCCTCAATCTCTACTGATTTTCTGATGGCTTCACGATAGGCTACTTGTGGCGCGCCAACATTAGCTTCCACACTAAATTCACGCTTCATACGGTCAACAATAATCTCCAGATGTAGCTCTCCCATGCCGGAGATGATGGTCTGACCGGATTCCTCATCAGTACGGACACGGAAGGACGGATCCTCCTGCGCCAGACGATTCAAGGCAATACCCATTTTTTCCTGATCAACCTTTGTTTTAGGCTCCACTGCAACATGGATCACCGGTTCCGGGAATATCATCCGCTCCAATGTAATAATCTTGCTGGGGTCACATAATGTGTCGCCGGTAACAGCTTCCTTCAACCCCACTGCGGCGGCAATGTCGCCAGCACGTACTTCCTTGATTTCCTCACGTTGGTTGGCATGCATCTGCAACAGTCGTCCAATACGCTCCTTCCGGCCCTTAATCGGGTTGTAGATGGTATCGCCAGTAGCGACCACACCAGAGTAGACGCGGAAGAAAATCAATTGACCCACATAGGGGTCGGTGGCAATCTTGAATGCCAAACCGGCGAACGGCTCTTCATCGCTAGCGTGGCGCTCATCAGGTTCGCCATTTTCCTTCTCCCCATTAATTGCGTGGATATCCACTGGCGAGGGCAGGTAGTCAATCACGGCATCCAGCATGGCCTGCACACCCTTGTTCTTGAACGCCGAACCGCACAACATGGGTACGATCTCGTTATTGATAGTGCGAATGCGTAATCCTTGTTTGATATCGGCAATGGACAAGTCACCTTCTTCCAAGTACTTGTTCATCAACTCTTCATTGGCTTCAGCGGCGGTTTCTGACATCTTTTCGCGCCATAGCTTGGCATCTTCCAGCATGTTGGCAGGAATCTCTCGCTCCTCGAATTTCATCCCCTGAGTTGAATCATCCCAGTAGATGGCTTTCATTTTAAGCAAGTCAACAACGCCTTCGAATTTATCTTCCGCACCGATTGGTAACTGAACGGGTACTGGCTGAGCTTTCAGTCGTGCCTGCATCTGTTCGTAAACACGCATGAAATTGGCGCCAGCACGATCCATCTTATTGACAAAGGCAAGGCGTGGAACCTTATACTTATTGGCTTGGCGCCATACAGTTTCGGTCTGGGGTTGTACCCCACCAACTGCGCAAAATACGGTACAAGCTCCATCCAGAACACGCAGAGACCGTTCGACTTCAATAGTGAAGTCAACGTGGCCCGGGGTGTCAATGATATTGATGCGATGATCGGGATAGTTATTTTCCATCCCTTTCCAGAAACATGTGGTAGCGGCAGAAGTAATAGTAATGCCACGCTCCTGCTCCTGCTCCATCCAGTCCATGGTGGCTGCACCGTCATGCACTTCACCAAGTTTGTGTGATACGCCGGTATAAAATAGAATCCGTTCGGTAGTCGTGGTCTTGCCGGCGTCTATATGCGCCATGATGCCGATATTCCGGTAACGTTCTATGGGTGTTTTTCTTGCCACAGTATTCAAACCTTAAAATTTTAAACTGCCATGACGTTAAGAACGTCATGAGATGAAAAGAGGAAAACAATACTATTAGTAACTTGGAGCAGCAATTAACTTCAAACAGAAGAATTTGTTACACTTCTCGTTCTCGCGTATTGTCAGCTAATCACTGTTAGAATCGATAATGCGCAAATGCCTTGTTAGCTTCCGCCATACGGTGAACTTCCTCGCGTTTCTTGACTGCGCCACCTCGCCCCTCTGCCGCTTCAGCCAATTCTCCGGCAAGACGCGCACCCATGGATTTTTCACCACGTTTGCGCGCAGCGTCACGCAACCAACGCATTGCCAACGCATTACGTCGAATTGAGCGCACTTCGACGGGTACTTGGTAGTTGGCACCACCGACGCGTCGGCTCTTCACTTCCACCATCGGCCGAACATTAGATAATGCCTGGGTGAATACTTCAACTGGGTCTTTGCCGGTTTTCTTCTGAATCTGATCCATGGCACCATAAATGATCCGCTCTGCTACGGATTTTTTGCCGCGCGTCATCAGAACATTGACGAATTTTGCTACCTCAGTATTGTGGTACTTAGGATCCGGCAAAATTTCGCGCTTTGGAACTTCTCTCCGTCTTGGCATTCTCTAACCTCAGTTTTGAATTATAGTTTAGGTGCTTGTCTGATAGAGCAAACGATAGCACTCTAAGCTCATAGCTACTCTTAAGCTGCTTTGGGTTTTTTGGCGCCGTACTTGGAACGGCTCTGTTTGCGGTCCTTTACCCCAGCAGTATCCAGACTGCCGCGCACCATATGGTAACGAACGCCAGGTAAATCCTTTACACGACCACCGCGTATAAGTACCACCGAGTGTTCCTGCAAATTGTGGCCTTCGCCACCTATATAACTCGACACTTCGAAACCATTGGTCAGACGAACCCGTGCCACCTTACGCAATGCTGAGTTCGGCTTTTTTGGGGTTGTGGTATACACCCGAGTGCAGACCCCCCGTTTTTGTGGGCTGTTCCCCAGTGCTGGAACCTTGCTCTTTACACGCCTTGCCGCGCGGGGTTTACGCACTAATTGACTGATTGTCGGCATTCCTATTCCCTAAAAAAACCAGAACGGCGATATCACGATTCCACCGTCCATAAATATGAATTGGTTCATTTTTTTCACCGAACCAAGAATTCCTTGGGGGCGACTAAAAAGACTGCGAATTCTATGGGGTTTATCCCTTCATGTCAAGCTAACAGTCTATTGTGCTTGTTAGCCCCGGTTAGCCCTAAGTAGCAATGTCCGGTTTCTCTCGGGCAGAAACGTCCGTTGGTGATTAGGCTGTAACGCTGATCTATGGCAGATTTATTCAGAAACTTCCTGATTAATTACATGCTGGCCAATACTTCTGCAACTGTTTTGCCCATTGCGGCAGGGGTCGGACAGATTATGACGCCATGATCTCTCAGAATCGCTACTTTTTCTGCGGCACTTTCACCCACCGATGAAATAATTGCTCCGGCATGCCCCATGCGGCGACCTTCCGGCGCGGTTAAACCCGCGATATAGGCAATTAGCGGTTTGCTCATGTTTTCTTTGGAAAAAACACCAGCTTCAACTTCTTGTGGCCCTCCAATCTCACCGATCATGACCACTATTTTAGTTTCGGTATCTTCTTCAAATATTTCCAGAATATCACGGTGCGAACTGCCATTGATTGGATCGCCGCCAATCCCCACTGAGGTTGATATGCCAATACCTAGTGCTTTCATCTGGTCAGCAGCTTCATAACCCAAGGTGCCAGAACGACCGACAATCCCGACACAGCCCCACATATAAATATGTCCTGGCATGATCCCCAGCATCGCACGTCCGGGGCTGATAGTACCGGCACAGTTGGGGCCGGTTAGTATCATTCTTTCTCTCTCAGGAAAGCGGCGCAGAAAATTCTTAACGGTCATCATGTCCTGTGTGGGAATACCATCGGTAATCGCCACGCAGTATTTAATGCCTGCATCAGCGGCCTCCATAATCGAATCCGCCGCAAATGCAGGTGGAACAAAGATAATACTGGCTTCGGCACCGACTTGTTGTACGGCTTCTTTTACCGTATTGAAGACAGGCAGCCCCAAGTGTTGTTGGCCACCCTTACCAGGAGTGATGCCGCCTACGACATTAGAACCATAGTTGATCATGTCCTGGGCATGGAAGGTACCGATTTTTCCGGTAAAACCTTGAACAATAATGCGTGTGCCCTTATCAATTAGAATTGCCACTGCGTCCTCCTTTTCTTACGACCATTTCATTACGCGCCTGAACAGCTTTTTCAGCCGCTTCTGCCAACGTTTCTGCCATGATGATAGGTAAGCCACTTTCGGCGATAATCCGACGGCCTTCCTTAACATTTGTGCCAGATAAACGCACAATCAATGGGATTTTCATGTCGATATTTTTGACCGCATGCACAACGCCTTCGGCAATCCAGTCACAACGGTTAATGCCAGCAAAAATGTTGACCAACATTGCTTTAACACCCTTATCGGCCAGTACCAGACGGAATGCTTTTTCTGTACGTTCAGCAGATGCGCCGCCGCCAACGTCAAGGAAATTGGCAGGCTCGCCACCAGCCAGTTTGATCATGTCCATGGTGGCCATAGCCAAGCCCGCACCATTGATCATGCAACCGATGTCGCCATCCAGTCCAATGTAGCTCAGCCCGTGCTCAGCCGCTGCCACCTCACGCGGGTCTACCTGCGTTTTGTCGCGTAACTCGGCAATTTTGTGACGCCGGAATAGCGCGTTGTCATCAAAACTCATTTTTGCATCCAGCGCAATTAGCTCGCCACTACCGGTGATAACCAGTGGATTGATTTCCAGCATACTCGCATCAAGATCACGCAAGGCACGGTAGCAACCTTTTATGGTCTTCACAGCATGACTTAATTGTGCAGCTTCCAGGCCTAATGCAAAAGCCATTTTGCGTGCCTGGAAGTCCTGCAGGCCGACAGCAGGCTCAATATAGATTTTTTTGATTGCATCAGGATTTGTTTCGGCCAGTTTTTCAATTTCCATTCCACCTTGCGCGGAACCCACCATAACAATACGTTCATAGCTTCGGTCAATCAGAAAACAGAGATACAGTTCCTTGGCGATATCCGTTCCTGCTTCGATATACACTCTGGAGCAAACTTTGCCTGCTGGTCCGGTTTGGTGAGTAACCAGTTTTTTACCTAACAATTCTTCTGCAGCTGCCTCTATTTCATTGTGAGTTCTGCAGATTTTAATACCGCCAGCTTTGCCGCGTGCTCCCGAGTGAATCTGTGCTTTTACTACCCAAATGTTGCCGCTGATTTCTCTGGCACGCTGTACTGCTTCTTTTGGGCTATAAGCCAGGCCACCCTCTGCGATCTTGACACCATATTCCGCCAAAATCTCTTTGGCCTGATATTCGTGGATATCCAATACATCACCCTCGTTTATTTCATAAAAAATATAAAAGAAAGGCCACCAAAGACAGCCTTGGAGATTTTTTCTATCACTTTCTTGCAGCAATCGCTTCCGCTGTTCTTACGACATTGTTAGCCATTCTTTCTGAAGCAGCATCAATTAATCGACCGTCTAACGCAGCTGCGCCTTTACCTTGTGCAGCTGCTTCTTTCAATGCAACCAGAATACGTTGTGCTTTTTCAATTTCTGCAGCAGGTGGTGTAAACACATCATTTGCGAGCGCAACCTGTGATGGATGGATTGCCCATTTGCCTTCACAACCCAGTGCAGCAGCTCTTCTAGCTGCGAGTTTGTAGCCATCGGGGTCTTTAATGTCACCAAAAGGACCATCAATAGGACGCAAACCGTAGGCGCGGCAAGCAACCGTCATACGACTGATGGCAGCATGCCATTGATCACCGGGATAATCAGGATTGAGGCCGCCAATATTTGTTGTTCGGGCACGGTTACTGGCGGCATAGTCAGCCACACCAAAGTGTAACGCCTCCAGACGTCCTGATGCACCGTTGCGGGCGATATCTTCCACATTGGCCATACCTAAAGCTGTTTCGATCAATGCTTCAATGCCGACTCTGTTCTTTAATCCTTGCTGCATCTCTAACTGGCTCAGCATGGCTTCAACCATGTAGACATCAGAATAAACACCCACTTTAGGAATCAGGATTGTATCCAATTTACGACCAGCCTGTTCGATCAGATCCACCACATCGCGAACCATGAACTGAGTGTCCAGACCATTGATACGCACTGAAAGTGTTACGCCGTGTCCTTGCCAATCCAAATCATTGATCGCTTCGATGACATTCTTGCGCGCTTGTATTTTGTCATCTGGGGCGACAGCATCTTCCAGATCAAGAAAAATGAAATCTACGCCACTTTTTAGCGCTTTCTCGAACATGCCTGGATTCGAACCTGGAACTGCCAATTCACAGCGCTGCACACGTTGCACGGAGGCTGCATATAATGTATGACTCATATTCCTTCCTAATTTAGGTTATTTGATGCGACAGTATCAAGGCACCTCTAAAAATCCAAATTTTGTCACAACGCTTTGTTGCTCACAAAAAATGTTTCTTGTATATCAGGCATATGCTGTGTCTACATTTTTTGTTCCTGCCTTGTTTCGAACTTTGACTTTTTAAAGGTGCTCGTTAATCATAGTATTCTGCTCTTTCAGGTCTGGATAGAGGCAGAGAAGCAACCCACTGCTCCGCTTAAACAACCCGTCATTCTACTTTTGAAGACCGTAATGTCAATTTTTACCTGAAACTCTACCGGGATTCCTTTCGACAGTTGGCCCCAAATAACAAGCTGTCATGCGTTAAAGAAGCGGCGTGGAGGGGTCTGGAGGAATCGAGTAAAACGGCTTGAATCCAGAGAAAATCACCCACATTCGCTTTAGGCGATACTTTTATACAGTCACAACCTCGCCTGTAAATCATGTGTGTCGGAGCCGGTAATCTCAACCTCGACAAACTCACCCGGTTTCATGTTCCCGGCATTTGCTATGTACACCACACCATCGATTTCCGGCGCATCAGCGGTGCTGCGAGCGATAGCTTGATTTTCATGGACTTCATCCACCAGCACGATCATGCGCTTGCCGATCTTGCGGCTGAGACGTGCGGCACTGATTTCCTCCTGCATTGCCATGAAACGGGCGCGGCGCTCTTCCTTCTCCTCTTCTGGGATGTGACCAGATAACGCATTTGCTACTGCGCCAGCCACTGGTGAGTAAGTGAAACAACCAACGCGATCCAGTTGCGCTTCCTGCAGAAATTCCAACAGCTCCTCAAACTCTGCTTCAGTTTCGCCCGGAAAGCCAACGATGAAAGTACTGCGTAGCGTGATGTCCGGACATATTGTGCGCCACTGTTTGATACGTGCAAGATTGTTTTCGGAACTGGCAGGACGCTTCATCGCTTGCAGAATACGCGAACTGGCGTGTTGGAACGGCACATCAAGATATGGCAGGATTTTCCCTTCGGCCATCAGCGGAATTACTTCATCCACATGCGGATAGGGGTAGACGTAATGCAATCGTACCCACGCATTTGCGTCATACGCTAATTCACCCAAAGCGCGAACCAACTCGGTCATGCGGGTTTTGAGTGGCTTGCCCTGCCAGAAACCGGTACGGTACTTTACGTCTACGCCGTAGGCACTGGTATCTTGCGAAATCACCAGTAGTTCCTTGACACCGGCTGTGAGCAGATTTTCTGCTTCCTGCATGACTTGATTGACTGGCCGACTGACCAGATCGCCGCGCATGGAGGGAATAATGCAGAAAGTGCAGCGATGGTTGCAGCCTTCTGAAATTTTCACATAGGCGTAATGCTTGGGCGTGAGCCGGATTCCCTGCGGTGGAATCAGGCTGGTGTAAGGGTCGTGTGGTTGCGGCAGATGTGCGTGTATTGCTGCCATGACTTCCGGTAAAGCATTCGGGCCGGTGACCGCTAGCACTTGCGGATGAGCTTGTTTGACTACGCCACTTTTTGCACCGAGACAACCAGTGACAATAACTTTCCCGTTCTCCGCCAGCGCTTCCCCGATGGCGTCCAGCGACTCTTCCACCGCACTATCGATAAAGCCGCAGGTGTTAATCACTACAAGGTCGGCATCGGCATAAGTAGGCGATATATCATAGCCTTCGGCGCGCAGCTGGGTAAGGATTTGCTCTGAGTCCACCAATGCCTTGGGACATCCGAGTGAGACAAAGCCGACCTTGGGAGTCAGATGTTTGAGAGATGGCATGGAATAGTCAGTAAACCCTGGTTATAAATGAACGTAGAACTATAAAAATATGTATTTTTACCGTAGCTTATCCGCAGCTACGTAGTCAATTTTCCTGATCAAGTATATTTTCATTTTTATGGAACCCTGAAAAACTCATGCAGGGTGCTCAAAAAGATTGCCCGCCAACCAGATGGAACTAATACCTAGCATGATCAGCACAACCTGCTGGATGGTAGCGTTTATTTCGGGGCGCCTGTGCAGGCCTGGGATCAAATCAGACATCGCCACGTAGATCATGCTGGCTGCAGCCAGTCCTAACAATGACGGGAGGAGATGATTCATATCTTGCAGCATGAAGTAGGTTAGCATACCGCCGATCAGGGTGGCAGCACTGGAAAATAAATTGAACAGCAACGCCTGCCGACGCGTATAGCCAGAATTGAGCAGAATCAGAAAATCGCCGGCTTCTTGCGGAATTTCGTGGGCAATAATGGCGATAGCGGTGACGATGCCAAGTTGAACGTCCACCATGAATGCTGCGGCTATGAGTATGCCGTCGACGAAATTATGAAACGTATCGCCTAACATGATCAGCATACCGCTACGGCCATGATCATGATTATCCGCAGTAGTAGCAGCAACAGCAGTGACACCTTGCAGAGGATCGTGGGCTTCGCATTCCTCTACGTGGCAGTGGCGCCACAACACCAGTTTCTCCAGAATGAAAAATAACAGAATGCCGAACAATACAGTGGCGGTTATTTGTGCTGGATTCTCTGAAAGCTCCAACGCTTCCGGTAGTGCGTTGAGGAATGCGGCTCCCAGCAGTGCGCCGATAGCATAGGAGACTAGCATTTGTACCCACGAGACACGTGTATTGAGCGTCAGCGCAGCGGCAAACAACACGCTCAATAGTCCTCCCAGCAGACTGCTGGCAATAATCCAAGTGAGAGTGGACATGGAAGTAATTCGTGGAAAAATGCGGGATTATACGCTGTTGCTGTTGCGGGATTCAGAATTGAAGTGATAGTCGTTATGCAGTCAGCCAGATGCACCCTGCCATTCGTCCAGTATTACCATCACGACGATAGGAAAAGAATCTTGCCGGATCGCTGAAGGTGCATACGCCGCCGCCGTAAACCTCAGTTACACCCGCTTCCCTCAATCGCTGCCGCGCCAGCAGAAAAAGATCGGCAGACCATTTGCCATTGTTGCGTAAAGTGAAGGCCAAAGTAGATTTTTCATCGTGCTTGATAAAGGCTCGGCGCACCTCTTCACCGACCTCAAAATAACTGGGGCCGATTGCCGGGCCGAGCCAGGCCATAATTTGTAAATTTTTACTACCCATCTCCGCTATTGTGCGTTCAATCACCCCTGCAGCCAGTCCGCGCCAACCGGCATGAATAATGCTCACTGTCGATCCAGCGGCATCGCACAGAAACACTGGCAGACAGTCTGCGACAAGGACCGCGCAGACGGTGTCAGGGCGTTGGCTGAATGCGGCATCACTCCCGGTGGCACAATCATAATTATCTGCCCTGACTAGGGTCGTGCCATGTACTTGTTTCAGCCACCGAGGTTCTTCCGGTAAAATTTCGCATAGCAGAGAGCGATTCTGTTTGACGGCTACCGGGTCGTCACCCACATGATCGCCCAAGTTGAGGCTGGCATAGGGTTCGCTGCTCACGCCGCCATTGCGTGTAGTAAACAGCGCCCTGACATTGCGGGGCGCAGGCCAGTCGGGAGTAATCCAGTCGTTCATGTTGGTGGATTTATGCGAGTAGAAGTATTGTCATGAATCGACGCCATGATGCTGTCGCAATATTTGCAAGAGTCTTTCCATATCTTCGGGCAACGCGGCTTCCCATGTCATTGCCTTTCCACTTTGCGGGTGCGTTAACTCAAGTTTCTGTGCATGCAATGCTTGTCTTGGGAAACGAGTGATCAATTGCCCGATTTCCTGCGCTATTTTCTTTGGCTTACCACCATAAACCGGATCACCCACCAGCGGGTGATCAAGGAAATGCATGTGCACACGAATCTGATGTGTGCGTCCGGTTTCCAAGCTGCACTGGAGCAGAGTGCAGCCGTCGAAGTGCTCTAAAATTCGATAGTGGGTACGCGCCTCTTTGCCACTCTTGGACACTGCCATTTTTGTACGCTGTACCGGGTGCCGTCCTACTGGTACATCCACTAGTCCGTCATGAAAAATATGGCCTTGTACCAGTGCCAGATAATCACGCTTCACAGTATGTTTTTGCAATTGCCGTACCAGACTGGTTTGCGCTTCCAGGGTTTTCGCTACTACCAGCAGGCCGCTAGTATCTTTATCCAACCGATGAACGATACCTGCGCGCGGAACGCCGCCTAATTGTGTTGCATGGTGTAGCAGAGCATTCAGCATAGTACCCTGCCAGTTGCCGCTACCTGGATGCACTACCATGCCCGCAGGTTTGTTGACGACTATGAGAGCATGGTCTTCATAAACGATAGCAAGTGGAATAGCTTCGGCAACATGAGCGCTCTCAGCGGGATGGGGCTGCGGTTTGACCTGAATTTTCTCACCACCCCACACTTTTTGCTTTGGACTAGCTTCCATCTCATCCACACTTACCTGCTTTCCTAGTATCCATGCTTGCAAGCGACTGCGGGACCAATCCGGCAGCAACTGCGCCAGAGCCTGATCGAGCCGCAGACCGGCGCAACTCACGGGGATCATCAGTGCGATGACTGCTTCAGCCGATTCAGGTAATGCGGACTTTACGGTACAATAGCATGCAGATTTATTTTCGTTTTCCACTGAGCTCATTATGTCGCGTAGTTTAGCTTTATTCTTGGCATTGCTGTTACCGGCATGCGGCTTGTTGCCAAAGAATGTTGATCGCGAAGACCAAAAAAACTGGTCTGCAAGCAAGTTCTATTCTGAGGCCAAAACGGAATTAACCGACGGCAACTACGGGGGCGCCATCAAGCTGTTTGAATCTCTGGAGGCGCGCTATCCCTATGGTCGCTATGCGCAGCAGGCACAGATCGAAGTCGCCTACGCTCATTATAAAGATAACGAGAAGGCTTCGGCTATCGCTGCTGCCGACCGTTTCATCAAACTGCATCCGAACCATGCCAATGTAGATTACGCCTATTATCTCAGGGGACTAGCAAATTTCAACGACGATCTGGGGGTAATGGGCATCGTTACGGAAATGATTAGTGGACAGGATATGAGTGAACGCGACCCGAAGGCGTCGCGCGAATCATTTGAGAATTTCAAAGAATTGGTCACTCGTTTTCCCAATAGCAAGTACACACCCGATGCATTGCTGCGTATGAAATATCTGGTTAATATGGTGGCCATGCTTGAAGTGCATGTGGCACGCTATTACATGAGACGGGGTGCTTATGTCGCGGCGGTTAATCGCGCTCAGATTGCTTTGAAGGATTACCCGCAGACTCCAGCTACGGAAGAGGCATTATTCATCATGGTGCAAGCATACGATGCGCTGGCGATGAACGACCTCCGCGATGATGCTGATCGCGTGATGAGACAGAATTTCCCCAATAGCCGATATCTCTCCGATTTAGTTACGGCCGATAAGCCCTGGTGGAGGTTCTGGTAGCAGGGGGAGTCACAGACCAGAATTTTTGGCACCGTTGCATTCAGGCAGAGTATTTACCCCTGATAGCCCTTATACGTCACTCTCTTGTAAACGAATTGCCATGACATCGCATTTGGCATGATGCAGAATGCTATTTGCTGTTGAGCCTAATAATAGTGCGAGACTATGGCGCCCGTGCGAGCCAACAACAATTAGATCGATGTGCTCTTGCTCGGCCATTTGCACAATCTCATGTCCGGGTACACCCCAGACCAACCAGCGGCGGGATACGTCTATGCCAAACTGATCACTAATTTCCGTCAGCCTGGACTTTTTTGCCTCAAGTAATTCATAGGATGAATCTTCACCCAGTGAAATCACTGTTCCATAGGCCGTATCGGGCATTGAGATATTATCCACAACATGAATAATGTTCAGTCTGGCATTACATAAGTCTGCCAGACGTTTTGCTCTGCTGGCGACATAATTCCCATGTACCGAGAAATCTGCCGCCAGCAAGATATTCTGGTAGTCAGCCATCATTTTTTCCCAAGCAAAAGCCAAAGGCGCGAAGAATTTTCCCAACCCCAGTCTGTTACAAGCAGTCTATATCACAATAAGCTAAAAACAAAAGCAGCAAGAAGGCCACCGATTATAGGGCCGATGACCGGAATATAGGCATAACCCCAATCGCTATCCCGTTTATTGGGTATTGGAAGAATCGCGTGCATAATGCGCGGCCCCAAATCACGAGCTGGGTTAATCGCAAAACCCGTCGTTCCACCCAATGATAAACCAATACCGAATACCAGCAAGGCTGCTGGCAAAGCATCTAGCGAGCCAAGGCTGCTCTGAGGGGCAACCATGCTCAAAATACCGAATATCAATACGAATGTTCCAACAATCTCAGAGACAAGATTATTGAACGGATTTCTTATCGCTGGACCGGTACAAAATACAGCCAGCTTTGCATCCGCATCTTGTGTCTGTTCAAAATGCTGGCGATAGGTAATCCATACGATAAACGCACCGAGCATGGCGCCCAACATTTGCCCGGCAATATAAATTGGTACGTCGCCCCATGGAAACTTACCGGCGGCGGCAAGACCAATGCTTGCAGCCGGGTTTATGTGTGCACCGCTGACAGCGGCGACCGAATAAACCGCGACAAATACAGCAACTCCCCAGCCTAATGTAATGGCGATCCAGCCGCTATTGTTGCCCTTTGTTTTATTCAATAATACGTTAGCCACTATGCCATCACCCAGTACGACTAACAGACAGGTGCCAATCAATTCGCCAAGAAAAGGAGTCATCATAATATAAGTTAAAAATTAAAATTTAATGGTTATTTATCGATAAATTACTATTTGTGTTAAGGCTGGGAACACTCAGCTTTCTGTTGGGCGCCTCCAATAATTCCAAGTTCCAAACAAGACAGGGCAAGAACAAAAAATGTAGACGCGGCATATGATTTATATGTAAGGAAACATTTTTATGAGCAACAAAGTGTTGTAACGAAATCCGGATTATTAGAGTTGCTCTATTGGTGGATTTTAATCTTTGTCTCTCCTGGTTGCTACCTGTTTTGTGACATTGCGAGTCGACTCCATCATGAGCATTGCATCCAGGAGAAGATATTGCTTCCCGGCAAGTATAGTCCGATGGCAAGCAAGGTCAATGTGAAATTTCATGCGTTTCTATCCGGCAATAGTCTGCTAAGGCTTGAGCATCATCCGCAGCACTTCCCATATATTTTCCAGAATTTTTCCTTGTGCCAGTGCATTTGGATGTATTCCATCAGTCAGAAAGAATTCACGCTTGTCGCCGAAACCATCCAGCAGGAATGGCAGCAGTTTGAGCTGGTGACGGCGCGCCAACTGCGGATAGATATCCTGAAACTTTTGCGTGTAGGTTATGCCATAATTGGGCGGCAGGTGCATTCCCGCCAGCAGTACTACTGCTTTGTTTCGGTGGCAGGACTCTATAATGGCCTCCAGGTTGCTGCGAATGGATTCGATGGGTAAGCCACGCAGCCCGTCATTGCCGCCGAGTTCGATAATGACGATGCCAGGACGGTGGGTTTCAAGCGCCTGTTCAATCCGATTGCGTCCGCTCAGCGTGGTTTCGCCACTGATGCTGGCATTGACCATCCCATAAGCTTGCGATTGTGATTGCAACCGTTTTTTCAACAGATTTACCCATCCGGTCTCCGGCGGCAGGCCATAACCGGATGACATACTATCGCCGAACACCATGATAGTGACTGCAGTCGAAGATGCAGATGCTGCGCCTGCGGTGCTGGACACAACGGCTGATAGAATACATAGAATAATCAGGAAATATTTCATGACAGATGATCGTATTGTACGGCCTATTGTGCAGGCAACTGCCCTGACCAAGCAAGTCAGCACTGGCGAAGAGCAACTTGTCATTCTGCAGGACATCAATCTTGAAGTGAATACAGGCGAAGCTGTTGCCATAGTAGGCGCATCAGGTTCGGGCAAGTCCACGCTGCTCGGGTTGCTGGCAGGGCTGGATATGCCCTCCAGTGGCAGGGTTCATCTTGACGGGGAGGATATTTTTTCCTTGGATGAAGACGGCAGAGCGGCGTTACGCGGACGTTTGCTGGGTTTCGTATTTCAATCATTCCAGTTGCTACCAGCACTGACTGCGCTGGAAAATGTGATGCTGCCACTGGAGCTCTCCGGCGTAAACAATACCCGTGCCCCTGCTCTGGAACTGCTCGAACGAGTTGGGCTGGGGATGCGCCTTAAACATTATCCCAAGCAACTCTCCGGCGGAGAGCAACAGCGTGTTGCCATTGCACGCGCCTTTGTCACTCATCCGCAACTGCTACTGGCAGATGAACCCACCGGCAATCTAGATTCAACTACCGGTGCGCAAATCATAGAACTCATGTTTGAGCTGAACCACGAACGTGGCACGACATTGATTCTGGTAACCCATGACGAAGCCATTTCCAGTCGCTGTGCACGGCGAGTACGGCTAGCCGGAGGAAAAGTTATTTAGTCTGGTTAACTTTCCTTCCGTATGCTTCGCCGTGATTGGTTAATGGCGCGAGTAACCGGGAGCAAATCACCCCGTTTTTCGACTGCCTGCCGAAAATCCACACAGCTTGCAGAGCAAGAGTGTTGCCAGAAGAGCCTTTCAGCAAACCACTTCTTTCTCCTTGTAGACGGTTAACGGCTAATCGGTTTATACCGAATTCGTTTAGGTTTAGCGCCTTCTTCACCTAGGCGCTTGCGCTTGTCCGCTTCGTATTCCTGATAATTGCCATTGAAGAACATCCACTGCGAATTCCCTTCCGCCGCGAGGATGTGAGTAGCAATGCGATCAAGGAACCAGCGATCGTGAGAGATGACCAGCACGCAGCCAGCGAATTCGAGCAAGGCATCCTCCAGAGCGCGCAGGGTTTCCACGTCCAGATCATTTGATGGCTCGTCCAGTAGCAGCACGTTGCCGCCAGAGATCAGTATCTTGGCTAGATGCAGCCGTCCACGTTCGCCACCGGACAAGTTGCCGACAATCTTCTGCTGATCCCCGCCCTTGAAGTTGAAGCGGCCAATATAGGCACGTGCAGGTGTTTCATATCTGCCAACAGTGAGAATATCGTTACCGTCGGAGATGGCATCGAACACGGTCTTGTCGTTCTCCAATGAGTCGCGTGCCTGGTCAACGTGCGCAATCTTGACGGTGGAACCGATCTTCACTTCGCCGGAATCTGGCTGCTCTTTGCCAGTGATTAACTTGAACAGCGTGGATTTTCCGGCGCCGTTCGGGCCAATGATGCCGACGATGGCGCCAGGCGGAACTTTGAAACTTAGGCTGTCGATCAGCAGTCGGTCGCCGTAGGCTTTGGAAACATTATTGAATTCGATGACCTCATTACCCAGCCTGTCTGCCACGGGGATAAAGATCTCCTGCGTCTCGTTGCGCTTCTGATATTCCTGAGAATTAAGTTCTTCAAAGCGAGCTATGCGCGCTTTTGATTTCGCCTGACGTCCCTTGGGGTTCTGCCGCACCCATTCCAATTCTTTGTGTAGCGCCCTCTGGCGCGCAGATTCGCTGGATTCTTCTTGTTTTAAACGAGCTTCCTTCTGCTCCAGCCAGCTTGAGTAATTACCTTTCCACGGAATGCCGTGACCGCGATCCAGTTCCAGTATCCACTCGGCGGCGTTATCAAGGAAATAGCGATCATGCGTGACTGCTACCACGGTGCCGGGGAATCGCACCAGAAATTGTTCCAGCCATTCCACCGACTCAGCATCAAGGTGGTTGGTCGGCTCATCCAGCAGCAGCATATCCGGTTTGGATAGCAGCAGCCTGCACAACGCTACACGTCGTTTCTCACCACCGGAGAGATTTTTGACGACGGCGTCCCACTCGGGCAGACGCAACGCATCGGCAGCAATCTCCAATTGTTGATCACTCCCGCCACTGCCAGTGGCTAGGATGGCTTCCAATCGCATCTGTTCAGTGGCAAGCGCGTCAAAATCTGCATCCGGTTCGGCATAAGCGGCATAAACCGCATCTAGTTTCTGCTGCGCGTTGGATACTTCGCCCAACCCTTCCTGCACTGCCTCGCGCACGGTCTGCTCCGGGTTGAGTTGCGGCTCCTGTGGCAGGTAGCCGATATTGAGATTAGGCATCGGCAGGGCTTCGCCTTCAAAATCCAGATCCACTCCCGCCATGATTCGCAGCACCGTGGATTTGCCCGATCCGTTCAGACCCAGCAAGCCTATCTTGGCGCCCGGGAAGAAACTGAGCGAGATGTTCTTGAGTATCTGCCGCTTGGGTGGAACAACCTTGCCCACGCGGTTCATGGTAAAAACGTATTGCGCCATAAGTGTGTGTTAGTGTCAGTAAGAAATAGTGTCCGGTTTATCTCGCAAGTACAGCATCCAAGGCGAATAGGCTCACCCCAATTTCGCTGCTGAATTATAACCTTTTGTCTTCTTTAATACTTTGCTTCGTCCAATCCACTGATGCCATTTCCCGCTACCACAGCTCGATTCAACCATGGTCGATGTGACGAAAATCGTCGACTGGTATATACTTTTTTCGATACATCCGATAAACCTCAGGCAGGAGAATCACATGAAACTACAACAACTAATCGCCATTGCCACTCTAGCCCTGTTCAGCAGCACGGCATTTGCGTACCACTGTACAACCGACATGAGGAAAATCGACGTGGCGATGGAAAAAAACCCGAAACTGAGCGAAGCTCAGGTGGCAGAGGTCAGAAAATTTCGTGCTGAAGGGGAGGTGCTGCATAAGGAAGGGAAACATAAGGAATCAGTCGAAATCCTCGGCAAGGCAATGAGCGTCCTCGGCATCAAGTAGCTGCGCTGTCTTCGTTCTGAATAGGTTGGACGCGGTGAGCTGACAGACGGCAACGGCAGCCCAGTCGTCCACAATTACAATGGCATGGCGTCATGCCTTCGGATGTTGTGACTCCTGACAGGCGTGACGATAGCCCAGCAAGGTCTGCTGGGCGTGGCCCAGCACACTATCATGCGGATAATTACCCGCTTCATCCGCTATGCCAGCCGGGAAGCCAGTGAGCAGCTGTATGCCTTCGCTCGCATGCTCCACAGTATAGATATGGAATAACCCCTTTGCGACAGCTTCAATGACCTTGGGTTCCAGCATTAGGTGCCGGCGGTTGCGGTTTGGAATCAACACACCTTGATTACCATCCAGTCCGGCTGTTTCACAGATGCGGAAGTAACCTTCTATTTTTTCGTTAATCCCACCCACCGGTAATACTTCGCCATGCTGATTAACTGCACCAGTAACGGCGATACCCTGCTTGAGAGGCAGATTCGACAGGGATGATAACAGAACATAAAGTTCGGCGCAGGAAGCGGAATCCCCTTCTACTCCATGATATTCCTGTTCAAATACAATTGAGGCATTAAATGCAAGCGGTGCGATATGGGCGAATAAAATAGCCAGGTAATTCTGCAGAATGAGCACACCCTTATCGTGGATCGGCCCGGACATCTCCACCTCGCGCTCGATGTTGAGCAAGCCATCATCACCGGCAAAGGTGCACGCCGTAACGCGCACCGGGAAACCAAAGTGATAATCCCCCAGCTCTACCTGGGTCAGACTATTGAGCTGGCCCACTTTCTCGCCATGCATTGTAATCAGTACCTCACCTTCTGCGATGGATTCCTGCAAGCGCTGTTCGGGGTAATCATGACGCAAGATACGCGCGCGGAGTGCAGCCTCAACATCCGCCGCCTCGACCAAACGGCCAGCGTGAGTGCGGCACAGCGCTGCACTTTCCATCACCACCGCCTCGGCACCGGCAAAAATTGCGCTTTGACGCGATTGATCGTCCACTTGACGGTGAGAATTCTCCAGCAGACATGCAACAGCGACAGCGGAAAAATGTGGCAGCCCCAGTTCCTTGCAGGTGTGAGAGACAAAGATAGCTGATGCACGGCGAGTTTCGGTACTGGATGAAAAGCTTTCAGCAAAATCCACCTTGGCGCGAAAACGGCGGGCGAACTCCGGGTCTTCCTCCTGCAAGTCGTAATACTGTTGGCGTGAACCGATCAGGATGATCTTGACTTCTACATCTACCGCCTCAGGTACTAGCGACACAGCCATAATCGAGGCAAAAGCCGTACCCGGTTCTTCGATCTGCAACTTGCCACTGCGCAGCAAACGACGCAATTTCTCCCATACCAGGCCATCGGCCAGCAGATCGCGCAAATGCAGCATGAGGAAACCACCATGTGCCCTGAGTAGACTCCCGGCCCGGATACGGGTAAAATTAGTCACCAGCACGTCGTTCTCGGACTGATATTCAATGCTGCCAAACAGTGAACGAAATAATGGATTATCCTCAATAATCACTGGCGCACCATTCAGGCCATCATTATCCACTACCAGATTAATCCGATAACGCGACATTATCCGATCCAATTCCTCCTGCCGGTTTTCTTCATCGGTATCGGAAACCTTGAATAATTCCAGATTATCGAGCACGTCCTGCATGACCCGCTCTAGATAGGCACCGAGCTTAACGGAGTCCTTGATCTGTTTTTTCAATCCAATACGAATTTCCTGCAATTCGTGCTCCAGCAGAGGCTTCACCACCTGACGCTGTAACGCTGCCAAGGCCTCATTCATGACCCGCTCCATTGGCCGGATCTTCTCAAAATAACTGGTAATCCCGACGCGCAACTCCTGTTCTGTCCGCTCAATCTCAGCCCGGCGCTCCTTCGGCAGGGTAAGCGCTTCGTCCTCAGTAAAGATGTGCCCTTTCTCATCCAATAGAGCGAAGGCTATGTGCCCAGCCTCGCGGTGGATAGTGAAATTTCTGGATTCCGCAGAGGCGTCAAGCTCAGCGTAGGCCTTGGCTTCTTCTGCTTTGTAGATTTTCTTAATGCGCTCGCTTTCAGCCTTAAAGTCCTGCCCACCCAGGCATTGCGGTATTTCCATCAACAGGGATTTTGTCATCCGCGCCAGAAGTTGACGCAGCAGGCGTCCCTGTCCGGCAGGCAGGCGCAGAGCCAGTGGCCTTTCCGGCGCATCGAAGTTGTGCAGATAGCATAAGTCGGGCGGCGGCGCCCGGTTGGCGGCGGCGGCGACCATCGCCTGCCGCAGCAACGAAGATCGGCCGCTGCCAACCTCCCCTAGCACGAACAAGTTATAGTCGGGTTGATCCATCCCAAGACCAAAACGGGCAGCTATTTCCGCCCGCTCCTGTCCGATCCATGGCAGCGGATACTGCAGTAATTCCGATGTATCGGAGAATCCAAGCGAAATAGGATCAATGGTAAGGCGCAGATCGGCAGGGATTAGGTTTGAAATCGTCATTTTTTAACCATAGTGATACGGAGATACAGCGGATTCCAAATTGTTGGCATTGACCATTACACCACTCATCTTCCCATCCTGCATGGCTATCTGCATGGCTGTATATGGTCGTCCACTTTTGCCAAGCTCAATGACGTATCAATTTCTGCAACCGCTCAACACCAACGGGTTCTTCTGCCAGTAACGGCACCACAGCCCAACGTCTGGCATGATAGGTTGCCACGGCATCAATCTGTTTCAGCTCGTTCGTAGCCCGCTGCCGCAACAGTGGAGAAGATGGGTTGGCAAACGCCAGGCTATTGTTAACGACCCATGCCCATGGCTCGATGCCAGCACGGCGGAGGTCGGCTTGCAAGTTGGCAGCCTCAAGTACCGGAGTGGTTTCAGCCAGGGTTACGATCATTACCTTGGTCTGTGTGCCGTCCTGTAACTGCATCATCGGTGTAGTGAAGTGTAGACCACTGTCGCTCACTTGGCGGGCAATTTCGCGGTGATATGCGCCAGTTGCGTCAAGCAGCAATAAAGTATGACCAGTCGGCGCAGTATCCATTACTACAAACTTCTTACCAGCCTCCCGGATAAGGCGTGAGAAAGCCTGGAACACGGCGATTTCTTCGGTACAAGGCGAACGCAGATCCTCTTCCAGCAATGCGTGGCTCAATTGGTCGAGGTCTTTACCCTTGGAAGCCAGTACGTACTGACGGTAACGCTCAGTTTCCGCATGCGGATCGATGCGGCTAATTGTCAGATTCTCCAGCGACCCTTCCAGCGTTTCTGCCAAATGCGCCGCCGGATCTGAAGTGGTGAGATGAACCGTGTAACCCCTTGTTGCCAATTCCACTGCAATTGCCGCAGCCAACGTTGTCTTGCCAACGCCACCCTTTCCCATCAGCATGATCAAACCTCGCCCATTGTCGGCCAGATCATCCACCAGTGAAGCAAGATCAGGCGCAGGTGGCAACAATATGGAAGCAGTTGCAGGCACAGACTGGTCAGGGTTATCGGATAATAAGGCTCGCAATGCAGGCAACCCTACCAGATTGAAAGCTTTAAGCGAAACGCAATCGGCCGGTAAATTTTTCAGTATTTCCGGCATTCCTATCATGGCTGCCTGTTCTCGTTTCCATACCGCTGCAGCGAGGATATCACTACTCGTCTCGGACTCTGGCAGGATGCCGTTAATGATCAGGTATTGCCGAGAAAACCCAATGGCTGCCAGTTCTTCGTGAGTGCGAGCCGCTTCTTGCAGGGTTGATGGCTGGGCTCTAGCCACTAGAACCATGCGCGTACGCGTGGCATCCGACAGGACGTCAACGGCACACTTATACTGGCTGCGCTGTTTCTCCAACCCGGCAAGCGGGCCGAGACAGGATGCATCGCCTTTGCCTTCCTCCAGGAAGCCTGTCCAGGCTCCAGGTAATTGCAACAGACGGATGGTGTGTCCGGTCGGCGCGGTATCAAATACAATGTGATCATAGTCATTCAGCATCGCTGCACTGGTTAGCAATGCCGTGAACTCATCAAATGCTGCAATTTCCGTGGTACAAGCTCCGGATAGCTGTTCCTCGATGCCTTTAACCACTGCATCGGGTAATACGCCACGTACCGGATCGACGATGCGGTTACGATATTCCTGGGCAGCGGCTTGCGGATCAATTTCAAGCGCAAACAAGCCCGGCACGGTGTCAACTACCGTGATGCTATGACCGATCACCATGTCGAGAACTTGTCCAACATTCGAGGCCGGATCAGTACTCACCAGAAGTACGTGTTTGCCTTGGTCGGCCAATTTGATGGCGGTGGCGCATGCCAGTGAGGTTTTGCCGACACCACCCTTGCCCGTAAAGAACAGAAAGGTTGGCACTTTTTCGAGGAACAGCATGGAGTTTTCTTTCCACAATTAGCTTAGCAGCAGCGGCCACCGCTGCAGCAATCAACGGCAGATTCGGCTTCTGCTACAGGCAGACTGATGCTAGCCCAACGGGCCAGCTCGGCACGTTGCGGGTAACGACCAGCCAACGCCACTTCCCCATCCACTAGAATCAGCGGTAACCCTTCCTGACCGGAGCGCTCAAGAAATGCTTTGACGACTGCATTTTCAGCAAAGAGCATCGGCTGCTGGGCAAGATTGAAACGCTCGATCTGACCGCCTTGCTGTTTCAGCCAACCCACATCGGCGGCAAAGTCCACCAGTTGTTGATCTACTTCCACATCACATATACCGGTGCTGCAACACAGGGGGGGATCGAAAACTTGAATCGTGGTCATGACATTTCTCCTTTAATAGTAATTCTGATGATTTTGTCCATCCTAGCCTTGCGCGCAGTCCTGCACGGTTTTCATGCTCCAAACGGCGACAGCATTGTTCCGGACAAACGGAGGCCGCCCGTAAGCCCCCCACAATGCTCGCCGTGCTCAGCGCAACACTACTTCGATCAAGTAGGCAATCAGTCCGAGCATATCAGTAGGAGATTAACTCGATAGCACTGAAGCCACCCTCCCCCTGCTTCACCGAAAACAAACGGGTGTGGGCCATCCCCTTCAGGGAAAAAGATACGTTGTTAGGCGGCAGATTGATCATTGGGGCGATCTAGCCAGCGACGATGCCTCTCAGGCCACGTTTGACCAACAGGCAGCAGATATCAAGCCGGATTCCTGACGATAATGTCCCAAAGATTTGAGTGGTAATTTTCTTTACCATTAATTTAACCAGATAATCCATTAGGCGGATCTCTGATCCTACGCGAGTGCTGGCGGTCAGCTTGCGGCCATTTCTGCCGCTTGTTCGGCGTCCATAGGCCAGCTATGGACTTCTCCCAACCAGCAAAACTGCTTCGCACCCTGCCTCACCATCATCTCACGTCCTAATGGATTATCTGGGTTAATTGCACAAAAAATATTGAAACAATGAATGGACTATACAAGATCAACGAACAACGGTCATGCGTAGTTTTCTCTCCAATTGATGCTCAGGCTACCGTCACGTCTTGCGACAGATACACATCTTGAATCGCGTTCAGCAACTTCACTCCTTCAACAAACGGCTTCTGGAAGGCCTTGCGTCCGGAAATCAATCCCATGCCGCCGGCACGTTTGTTGATCACGGCGGTGCGCACTGCCTGGCGCAAATCGTCCTTGCCCGATTCGCCGCCGGAATTGATCATGCCGACCCGCCCCATATAGCAATTTGCTACCTGGTAACGCACCAGGTCAATCGGATGATCGGTGGTGAGATCGCTATACACCTTGGCGCTGGTCTTGCCGAACTTGAGCGCATTGTAGCCGCCGTTGTTCTCCGCCATTTTCTGCTTGACGATATCAGCCCCGATTGTCACTGCGAGGTGGTTGGCCTGACCGGTCAAATCGGCGCTGACATGATAGTCCTTGTCCGCAGTCTTGAACGCCGCATTGCGCGTATAAGCCCACAGGATCGTTACCATACCAAGTTCATGCGCGTGCGCGAACGCTTCGGAAACTTCCTGAATCTGCCGGCGTGATTCCTCGGAACCGAAAAATACCGTTGCCCCGACCGCACAGGCACCCATGTCAAAAGCCTGATTCACGCTCGCAAACAGGGTCTGATCGTATTTATTGGGATAAGTCAGCAGCTCGTTATGGTTGATTTTAAGAATGAATGGAATCTTATGGGCATAGCGCCGCGCCATCATCCCCAGCACCCCGAGGGTAGAGGCCACGCCGTTGCAGCCGCCTTCGATCGCGAGTCTAGTAATATTCTCAGGATCAAAAAACATCGGGTTGGGTGCGAACGAGGCACCACCTGAGTGTTCCACGCCTTGATCCACTGGCAGCAACGATAAGTAACCGCTGCCCGCCAGGCGCCCGTGGTTGTATAACGCCTGTAGATTACGCAGCACGCCCGGCTTGCGGTCGCTTGCAGCCATCACCCGGTCGATAAAATCTGGCCCCGGCACATGCAGCCCATCTTTCGGTATTCCCTTGCATACATGATTGAGAAGCTTGTCGGCTTCATCCCCTAGCATTGCGGCAATGTCGGTCATCTTTTTCTCCTTGTTCCATTACGGTTTGCGAAACTCACTTTTTCATAATAGTTGATGAACCTGCCCCTCTCAAGAATTGGCTATATATTCTGCGCCAGTAAAGGGTAATCAGTAATCACGCCATCGACGTCCAGTTCCAGACAATGACGGTGCTCGGATCCTGTCACTGGGCCATAAACAAAATTGCGGAAACCATCTGCGGCAGCCTGCTTCAACATGGCCTCGTCCAGAATATTGTAATCCCAGACGATATAATCGATCCTGGGGTTGCCCTCACAACTGGCTAACAGGGAATCGAGAGTCTGTGGTCGATGTGCCACCAACAAGCCGCAATCCATTTTGAGGGAGGATGCGCACATCGCCACCACATCGTGGCGGAAAGAAGTGATGAGAATGCGATGACCAACCTGATATTTTCTAAGTACTCCGATCACCAGTGGCAACGCCTGTGTGGTCTTGATCTCGATATTCCACAGAATGCCGGGAAAACACTCCAGCGCTTCATCCAAGATCGGCACCTTATGCCCGAGCGCCTGTTCAATTTCGGCATGGGTGAGATCGGCTACTGCCTGCCCGGAGGCAATTACCCGATCATGAATCAGCACCGGCAGACCGTCACGACTGATGCGCACATCGGTTTCAATCCCGTTCGCCCCCAGCGTCACCGCTGCTTCGAAAGCAGCCAGGGTATTTTCTGGAACTGCAGTATGAAATCCGCGATGGGCGATGATCAGCATGGTTTATGTCGCCTCTTATCAATCCGCAGCACGCATTGTCCGCGGGCGGAAATAGTTGCTGTTGTCATAATAAACCTCATCCGTATTGTCCGATACCCAACCGGGATAACCCAGCACCGGCACTGGCGGCAAAGCAATCGGGGCAGCGGTACTGCCGGACAAGAAATTATCCAGCATCGAATCGGCTACAGCAAGCTGCGCTGGCAGCGGGTGGTGGAAAAAATCCTGCTCCACCGAAAGGATAATGCCTTTCCCGGTCATGCCAGTATACGGTTTCAACGCTTTCTCGTAGAGTCCGTGGCCAAATAAGAAAAATTTCATGTGAGCACACACTGCCTCGCGCTGCCACCAGAACAGTTGCTTCCATTCAAAATCTTGCAGCAATTTACTCAGCCCGGCATCGCTGCTCACCACGATCACGCCCGACTCATCAAACAGCGTTGCCGTATCTCGCAGTGGGCCGCGCTGCATTTTTTCGTTGCCGTGCTCCTGCAGTAACGCCTGATAGTGTAACTGGTTGAGTGCCGCTTTAGCGCGCGGGAAGGTGAGCCATACCAACGCGTTGAACAGATCGTGCCAATTTTGCACACGGGTCTGCACCTCCCCCGCGAGATAGATTCGCGGCTCGTACTGTTGCGTGAATTCACGGGCTGAAACGTCCTGAGAGACAAAGTGTATCGGTTTGTCAGAGCGGGTGACGGGCGGCGCGGAAACCTTATCCTGCAAATGCTCCAGAGCGCTGATATCGGGCCAGTCGTGCAGATGCTCAAGGCCGCTTCCGGCTGGACGCAACGGTTCGAACAGCGGTGAGGCTTGCAGAAAATCCGGTACCCAGCAAGGCAGACTCACTTGATGGCTCTTTCGTCAGCAGAACGCAGCCTGGCAGAAAGAAAAATACACAGTATGGTCGAGACAGCGGCGATGATACCCACCGTGCCAAAACGGGTCAGCTCCCCGGCAGCCGATTTACCCATGATGGATCCCGCCATCAGCGACGCAAAACCTGCGGCGATCTGCTGCACCGAGGCATTAAAACTCATGAAGCTGCCGCGCAAACGGGGTTCCACGCTGGAAATTATCAGCGCCATCGCCGGCACGAAGCGCCCCGAGACAAAAATCATGAACAACGTAGTAACGCCAATTGCCAGAATTACCGGTACTTTCGACAAATGCGTAACCAGCAGAATCGGCGCGATGGAGATAACAGCGATGATACCGAACACCTTGCGTTTACCGTGACGATCGGCATACCGACCGATCCAGCGTGCAGTAAAGAATGTCGTCAAGCCGCCGAAAAAATAAAGATAAGGCAGATCAGTTTCCGCCAGCCCAACATTGGCGACCATGTAGAGGCTGATGAAAGGAATCACCGAGAAACCAGCGAACATCAGCATGGTAATCAAGGCAAATGCGTTCAAATGGTTACGGTTGAAGAAAATCGTGCGCAACTGCTGCAAAGGATTGCTCTCGCGCTGGTGTTCAAGATGGCCACGCAATGGCGGTAATGCACGCCAGGCGGCGGCGATTATCAATACCCCCAGCACAGTCAGAAAAAAGAACGGTGCGCGCCAGTCTGACAGGTTGGCAAGAAACAGGCCGATCGGCAAACCCAGCACCGCTGCCAGAGAGAAAGCCGACATCACTGTGCCGGTGGCGGCACCGCGACGGTATTCGGGAATAATGTCGCCGATGATGGAAAACACCACCGCCCCCATCATCCCACCGAATGCTCCCGCTACCGCCCGCGCCGCCAATAGCATGGGATAGTTCGGTGCCAGCGCGCACAGCAGCGTGGCGGCGGCAAAGCCGCCACACAGCACGATCAACACCGTCTTGCGGTCAAAACGGTCGATCACGAACGCGGCGAAGAAACCGCACAGCCCCGCGCTGAAAGTGTAAATTGAAACCAGAAAACCGAATTGCGGCGGGGTGATCTCGAACAGGCGCATAAACTGCGGCCCCAGCGGCATCATGATCATGAAATCCATGATATGGATGAAATGCACTCCCACCAGAATTGTCAGAATAGACCATTCGCGCGCAGGTGCCTGATGCGGCATCGCACCGCATTCCATCATTTCGGAGCTGTCGCCAGCCTGGAGAATATCTTCAGTATTGGGAGGCACTTGGGTATCTTGGTAAATTATGAAAATCTCTGGACAATTCTGCCGTGGATTATAGAGGTGCCCCCAGGTTCGCACCAATAAAATCAGCCAATGCCTTTATCCATGGTTTCTGCATAAAAATGAAGCCGTCATTGTGGCCGCCTTGCAATTCCAGGAACTGCTTCGGCTCCGGCGCTGCCTGGAACAGCGCGCGGCCTTGCTCGAACGGCACAATATCATCCTGCGGACTATGAGCGACAAATACTGGACAAGTAACCGAGCGCAGATATTCCAGGGTGTTGTATTCGAAACGGGACAGCAGTCGCGCTGGCAGAAAAGGATAAATTTTTACCGCCATGTCTGGCACGGAAGTGAAAGTGGAAGCCAGCACCAGCGCCCCTGGCTTTTCGTGTGCTGCCAGCCATGCCGCCACCGCACCGCCAAGGGATTCACCGAACAGCACCACGCGGGCAGGTGGAACGCCTTTGGTTACGGTGAGGTAGTGCCACGCCGCCTGAGCATCGAGATAAGTACCGAACTCCGAAGGTGAGCCGCTACTGCGGCCGTAGCCGCGATAATCAAAAATGAAAGTGTCATAGCCCAGCTCGGCCAGCATGGCCAGATAATCCAGGCGATAGGAAATATTGCCGGCGTTGCCGTGAAAGAACAGCACCGTCCCCTTGGCTGCAGTGGCGGCAGGTGCTGGTATAAACCAGCCATGCAGAGTCTCATTGTCGGTAGTAGTGATTTCCACCGATTCGTAAACCAGCCCTATTTGCTCGGGAATGGCGATGAGGTCACGTCCAGTTTCCGGAAAATAGATCAGCCGCGACTGGGCAAAAAACACCAGCAGTAGCATCGTAACGTAGGTGATTACCGCCATAACGGCTAAGTTGAGCAGCATGCGTGTGAGCACGAACTAGTTAATCTCCCTGTCTCGTGTCTATAATAGCCATTTTCCAGTCATTAGGAGCACAAATGAATCTCGATCGGGTAAATTCTGGCCGCGACCTCCCCAACGATTTCAACGTCATCATCGAAATACCGATGAACGCTGATCCCATCAAGTACGAAGTGGACAAGGAAACCGGCGCCATGTTTGTGGATCGTTTCATGTCCACGTCGATGCACTACCCGTGCAACTACGGTTATATCCCGCATACGCTGTCAGATGACGGCGATCCGGTGGATGTGCTGATGCTGTCGCCAGTGCCGCTGATCCCCGGCGTGGTGGTGCGCTGCCGACCGCTAGGCATGTTAAAAATGACCGATGAAGCCGGTGAGGATGCCAAGATCCTGGCGGTACCGATCGACAAGCTCTGTAGACTCTACCGCAAAAAAAAGTCGCACAAGGACCTGCCGGAACTGGTGCTGTCGCAAATCTCGCATTTCTTCGCCCACTACAAAGATCTGGAAGTGGGCAAATGGGTCAAGATCGTTGGCTGGGTTGGGGTCAAAGACGCCAAGGCGGAAATCATGGCCGGAGTCAAGCGCTATAAAGCGGCCAAGAAGAAACCGATGTTTTAGGAAAATTGGTTGATGAAATTCATTGAAGTGACAACGATGACAGGGCTGATCAGGTACTGTGGAAATCGGTTATATGCAGCGGTAGCGGTGTCTACTTTACGTTGAGCATCACCACCAACCACCACAGGAGTGTCACAATGACAAAGATGGACATGATTTGGATCGCAGCCGCAAGCCTGCTGTATCCGTCTACCTCGTCCAAACGGACGATCACGCGCAAAGCAATTCAGGGTCGTGTCACAGAACTGTTCGGTGTATCAATCACGCCAGTGGTTGTTGAGAGGCATTTGGTCAGCTCGGTTGATCGCCAAGCCGACAAAGGCCAGCCATCGCGAGGCGGTAGCCGTAATCGCTACCTTTACCGAACCCATGATGGAATTACCCCATCCTTGAGCGGAAACTTCCGCCTATACAAGACAGCAGATACTCCGCACGATGCGCATGAAAAGACAGGAAAGACACTTCCTGAGGTGGAAATGGTCGCCGCTGAATATCAGCACTTCCTGCATTGGTACACCGCCCAGTATTTGAATGCCCCGCACTAATGACAGTGACGCCCAACCCGACATTCAGCCCGGACTCTGCAAAAGCGTGGAGCCAGTTAATTGTACGTTGGGCGACTTAGATATGCCTCAAGCGACCGTTACACTCCTTGAATTAAAGGGGCCAGGATAGAATTAAATGTCCGACTTTACATTCAACCCGGACTGGCGCTATAAGGAGCTGCACCAGTCGGCTAATTCACACGTTGAAGCAAAAGGAGCCAGGTTCGAGTCATTCTATGCGGTATTACTAGTGTCCGGTTAAATTGAGGCGTACCGGCAGCAACACCAGCATTGACAAGGGTTTCAAGCGACTCAGGGGTGTCCACGATTTGAATTTCATATTGCACATTTGCGATCATTCCAAGGTTTGACAAACCTGGAGTGCGGTATAAACGTGGGCAAGACGCTGTTTGCGCAAGTCATGGAGTATGTGCCGTGGAATGGGAATTAAAGGGGCCAGGGTAGATTAAATACCTGACTTTACATTCAACCCAAACTGATGTCATAAAGAACTACACCAGCCGGCTAATTCACACGTTAGCCGCCAGAGGAATAACATGATGAATCAATATGATCCCAAGCTTGCACCCAATCTAGACAAGTGGCTCGAACTCGATGAGTAGGAGCGAATCCTTCTTGTCGAACAGCACCACCGTCTCGCACGTGACAAGCTGCCAAGTCTAACGGCACACGCGATCTTTCATACAATCGTTGAGAATCAGATCGCCTTAAATCTTGAGCCTGTTGTCAGGGCGATGGCACGCCTCACCAAGGAAGGCTTAACCCGACACGACGCCATCTACGCCATTACTTAGGTTGTCGCCGAGCACATCCACGATCTCTTCAATACAAGTGATGGGCTCAACACTTCCCAAGCCCGCTACCACGCGGCTGTTGAAAGACTCAATGCAAAGAATTGGCGTAGCAGCTAACATGTATGTGCTGACTTTGGTACGCTTATAAACGCGCCGGAAATTTCTTAACCTGCTTTCTTTTCTAGACTGGAATTCATGAAATCAGTTTGTTACACCTTCCTGCTCGTCTTAATCTTTACGGCATCTGCTGCGAGCGCATTCGCCTCCGCAGTATCAGGTGGACGCGAGGCTAATACCTTGAATACAGAAATACCGATTAACAGCAAATTCAATAGCAAATTTAAATTAGCCATGGGAATGCCTGCGGAGATAGCAAAGCTGGAGGCATCAGCGAAAATCAACGCAATCAATGGGGGAATGCTTGAGGAAGAACTTGCGATGGGCGGTGGCCCATTCCAGAAAGTTGAAACACAGCGAGTAGCCCAACTTGACACTGGAAGTAAGCGGCTACCTATTGCGGGCAAGAAACAAGGTGAAGAGGACAAAGCGTGCTCTGATTGCCCTGAATTAGTACCCATTCCGGGTAGTAAATTTGCCATCGGCAAATTCGCTGTAACCTTTGATGAATGGGATGCCTGCGTAGCGGGAGGTGGCTGTGGCGGATATCAACCTGCGGATAATGGCTGGGGACGCGGCAACAGGCCGGTAATCAACGTGAACTGGAACGATGCACAAACCTATATTCAATGGCTGTCACACAAAACCAGCAAAAACTACCGCCTGCCGAGTGAAAAGGAGTGGGAAATCGCCACGCGTGCCGGCACCACTACCGAGTATTACTGGGGCAATGATGTCGGGCATAACAATGCCAATTGCGATGGCTGCGGGAGCGAGTGGGATAACAAAAAAACTGCGCCTGTTGGCAGCTTCAAGCCGAACGCTTTCGGCCTGTACGATATGATGGGAAATGTCTGGCAATGGACAGATACCTGTTGGCAAGGAAATTGCGTAAAACGTATGTATTGCGGCGGCTCATGGAATCACAGACCGCAGGATATGCGTGCTACTACGCACAACTGGTTTGATACGACGAAGCGTATGCGTTACCTGGGGTTTCGTCTCGCCATGACACTGCCTTGAAGCAGTATAGCTAAATGGACGATCTTCCCTTCTTCATCTGATCCTCGTAGGGGAAATCTTGGAACACTAAACAACCACCGGCTAAAACCGGTGGTTGTTTAGTCTGAGAAACAGTATTTTAGTAGGCTCAAAAGTGTCGAGTGAAGACGGTAAGATTCACTGCTTTTACCTGGATATTTTATAAATTCACCCTATACTGAATTGGTGGCTTTCAAAGCATCGTTGGAATGTATCTTAAAAGTTAGGCAATTTCACGTTTCTTAGCCAGCCAGAAAGTCAGCGAAGGGAACAATGGAACAATAACCAAACAGAAAGGAGACCACCATGCCACTATCAGTTGATCTGCTTCAGCGTGTTGCAGGATTTGAGCTTAATGCTCTGCGAGCAGCGGAGGTTCTGGGCGAAGAGTTTGAAAAAATCGGCATTTCGCGTCTCGGAACACCAATCCATGACATTAACGGCACGATTCTGTATTACCGTCTCCGGCTGAGCCGTGGCCGGACAGTCTCGGGTTATGTGGATATCGCAGCGGACGAAGCGCTCGGTGAGCCATTGTTGGCAACCTCAATGGGTCCAATATGGGATGAGAAGCAACTATTGGAGGAGGGTAGCGCAGCGGCACGCAAAGGCCGACGCGCATTGAAATACGACAACGTCCGCTTTGTTGCCTATAGTTACCCCAAGATTGCGCTTCAGTTTCTGTTAGAGGGAACAGAAGTTTTGATGCTCGAATTACATACTTGGGCGGAAGTTCCACCGGCTTCATCCAAGGATCGCAAGCTGCTTGAACCGTCAAATTTCGAACGCTGGAGTTTATTGGATGAGATGCCAGCTCAAGCACGCCGCTCTCGCGCCCTTAGTTTCAAAAAACGTCTCAGCCTGTGGGATGTGCCGGAACTACAACGCATTGATCCCCGTCTAGTGATGAAGGAAACACTCCAGATTAAAGACTTCGCCATCAAGCTATTTGACAGGCGCGAACTCCACTACTCGGTGCGTGACACTGACCACTATCCCTGTTACGAGCTGCGTGGTCAGCAGACAAACGTATGGTGCGTCGGCGCAAGCGTCGAGATGGTGCTTAACTTCTACCGTTACTCCTATGATCAGATCCGTCTCGCAAAGGAACTCGGCCTGGGGACGCTGGCAACCCCGAATGGCCTGCCATACGCGCGCGTCGGAGATGTCGTCACGGTGATGGAGAACCTGACTTCCAATGCGCTGGATGTCACCATGCATACCAATCCAGGATGGAACATATTCCGCAACGAGATCCGTGCAAACCGCCCGTTGATCAGTTTTGTACCCGGGCATTCCAGGACCGTTGCGGGTTATACCAGCAGCCTGATCGCACTAGTCAACCAGATTCCATTCCGCGGTCTGCTGGTCTATGACCCCTGGCCACCAAATGCCGGCGTCATCACACGGTGGGAAAACTTTGCAACTCAGACTTACCAGTATGCTTATTCCTCGGTACTTAAGCAGATTTGAATGGACAGGCATCATCTGGATGTAATCCGGTCGGGATCAGCAAAGCAGCCCGGCAGCTTCTCGAGAGTTGTACCGTTGGCGATGAGCCGCTGCGCCGTTCTGCAACCATTCTGAATGCACTCCCCGTTCTTGCACTGGACGGGGAGCTGCATTCGTGGTTTGTTCCGGTCACGGTGGGCAAACGCCTAACGGCGTTCTTCCAGTTCCTTCCAGACAGCACATTGATGCGCTTCTCGTCTTTCTGCCGCAGGCCCGGTGAGTTCGATGGCTGTCCGGTTGCCTCAGATTGGCTTGACCGTGATCGGATTAAATCGCGTGCCGCAGAGCAGCGACAAATGGATGAGACAACCGGCGAGCCGTTTCTCACCTATGACAGAACCCCAGACCGTCTGGTCTGGGCGGTACCGCTAACACATGTTCACGGTGATGTCCGGTTACTTTACGTGGCTGAAAATACGGTTTATTCCCCACTCGCTGGAGACACATTCGGTTAATCAGAGGGGTAAGGTGTAAAACGGGAATCATGCACCTTACATGCCTTCACACTGACAATTCACCCATCACGGCGATCCGCGCAAAGCGTCACTTCACGCCTCCAGCCCCCTCACTCCCACCCATTCAGCTGAAAAAACCCTGCCCGGTTCAACACATCTTCTGAATAATCGCGGTGGGCCGTGTAAAAATCCACATCAAGCCCATTGCGGATGGCCTTGAGGACATTGCCGGGGCCGCAGTTATAAGCCGCTAGTGCCGCGCGTAACAGGGGCTTGCCCTGCAGGTTCTCCTTGCGCTGGAAGAAGCTGAGACAGTCGGCCAGCACCTTGCAGCCGTAGAGAATGTTCTGTTGCGGATCCTGCCAGTTGCCGGTACGGGCGAACTCATGAGCATCGAAGTCGATCTGCATCAGACCGCGGCCAAAGCCGCCGCCGTCCGGGGGCAACGCATCCTGGCGAAAGCGCGCCGGGGCGCCGCGTTTGGCAAAGTCACCAGTACCCCCAGTACTTGCCGGTTTTAAAGCCAGACCCCAGTTCGATTCGCGTGAACCCAGCCCGCCCAGTACCGGCACGTCGATGTCATACTGTTGCGCGCCTTGCTTGATGAATGCCAGGTATTGGGTGGCAGCGGCTAGTTGCCTGAGGTACCCGCTGTCGTTGCGCGGAATGGTGGTGGGATAAATCTTGTCGGGCGCCGGTGCCGATATTCCGAGCAGTGCCGCCCAAGTCAACGCGCCAGCGATGCCATCATCGTCCAGATTGTGTTCACTCTGGAACTGCTTAAGGGCAGCCTCGGTATCACGCCCAAAATGACCATCGGCATCGAGCGCATAGCCTTCCTGCTTCAACTCATTTTGTAGCTCCTTGACTTCGTCGCATAGTTCTGGCGACGTGTGGTCGTAGCCATCGTTCAATCTCAAGATTGGTCGGCTCATGGAACTATTCCCCCTGTGGTATATCTCCGGTAGCACCTTACTTCTTTGTCTTCGTTTGGATGCTGAAAGCTTTTGCCGCGCGTACCGTTGCTTCGCACTCGAGTTGTGGTACCTGATCGTAGCCTTCGTGCCGCAGTGAGCTGCGGACGCGCGTCAGCAATTCGCTACGAGAAACGTTGCCGCCAGCATCGCGCATATGCTTGCAAAAATAGTAAGTGAAAGCGCCATTGTAGGTGCCGCTGATGGATGCGTCTGCCGATGTTTGGTTATCCCTGCAGCCTGCCCACAGAATATGGTGTACGGTGCTGCGCTTGGGCGACTGGAAGCCACGCTTCGGCTTGAGAGTGTCCTCTTCCCCCTCGTGGCGGCAGACGATGTCCATGGGCGGCGAGAGGAAACGTGGCATTGAGGCATTCTTCGGCCCCAGCTCAACGGGTCTACCCAAACCCGCTTCCCTGAGACCAGTACCCGAGTGACAGGCATCCAGGAAAACCTCCAGCAGAACGCCAGCAGGCAGCGCTTTGAATGTCTTGTTGAGATCATCATCGGTGATGAAAGTGCCGTCCCAGTCCATGTCGTAAGGGCAGATCAATTCATCCATGTTATCGCTCAATTCGTCTCCGTCCCGGTCTCGGATTTGCGAGCCATGACCCGAGTAATGGAACACCAGATAGTCTCCCGCTTTGGCATTTTTGGTGAGCCAACCGAGCCGGGTCATGATGTTTGCCTTGGTGGCGCGACGGTCGGTCAGGACGCGAATATCCTTGTTGGTGAAGCCGAGATAGGTGGTTAATATGCTGCGCATATTAGTGACATCATTGATGCAACCGCTCAGGTCATTGATCGATTTATAATCGTTGATGCCTACCATAAGAGCTTTTTTTGTCATGATTTCCTCCAGTTATATTGCGTTTATTCCGGGCCACCCAAAACTTCCTTCACAAAAGTCAGTGATCAGGCTCCTGTTGACACATCGGTCAGACTTTAGTGTCCTGCTTTCGTCGAGTAGCAGGAAACTCAGCCCTTTGAATTAAGATAGAAAATCCAAATCCATAAATCAAATTATTCGCGAATTGAGGGGGCAAACTAACGAGCGACCTCTTCAGGGCACCTTGAATCCACTTCATCAAATCAGTAAAAATTTTAAGCTGGATCTATTCAGATCTAATGTACCCGATTCGGAAACAGGTCAAAGCGGCGTGGCTTGATGAAGACCTGATCACCTCGCACCAATTGCAATTCGCGAAAACGTTCCTTGCTGATCTCGACCTGGATGGGGTTCTTATCGTTACTGTCTTCACGGATCAACTCCAGCCGCACTATTGGACCGACCGAGAGAACATGAGTCACGCGCGCCGCCAGTGCCGCCTCATCCTTGGCAATACGGTCGACTTCAATATCGTGAGGCCGCACATAAGCAGTGGCCGCAAGTTCCTCTGCTTCGGCGTGTTCGGGCGCGTCGACTTCGATGCCATCAATCCAAGCGCGCCCGCGGTGCAGTCGGCTATGGAACAGGTTTACATTACCGAGAAATTCATAGACGAAGGGACTTGCCGGGTTCTCATAGACCTCGTCCGGCGTGCCGACCTGCTCGATGCGGCCTCCATTCATGACCACCACCCGATCCGCCACTTCCAGAGCTTCTTCCTGGTCATGGGTGACAAATACGCTGGTGATGTGCATGTCATCATGCAGCCTCCGTAGCCAGGAACGCAACTCCTTGCGCACCTTGGCATCAAGCGCACCGAAGGGTTCGTCCAGCAATAATACCTTCGGCTCCACCGCCAGCGCTCGTGCCAAAGCAATACGCTGACGCTGTCCACCGGAGAGTTGGTGCGGATAGCGCTCAGCCAACCAGTCAAGCTGTACCAGTTTCAGCAGATCATGGACGCGATCACGTATCTCTGCATCTGGAGGGCGAACGTTCTTCGGACGCACACGCAAACCGAAAGCAACGTTCTCGAAAATTGTCATATTACGGAACAGCGCATAGTGCTGGAATACGAAACCCACTTGCCGCTCGCGCACATGCTGGTCGGTAGCGTCTTCACCTTGAAACAGCACCTGACCAGCATCCGCCACATCGAGTCCCGCAATCACGCGCAGTAGCGTAGTTTTTCCTGAGCCCGAAGGGCCAAGCAACGCGAGCAGTTCGCCCGAACGCACCTCCAGACTGACGTCACGTAGCGCAGCAAAAGTTCCGAACTGCTTGGATAGATTACGCACTTCGATGCTCATTGGCATTCTCCTTATGTTGCGTGATCCTGGATTCGACCACTGTCTTCAGTGCCAGCGTCACGAGTGCAAGCAGCGCCAACAAAGATGCCACTGCGAATGCAGCCGCAAAATTATACTCGTTGTAGAGGATCTCAACGTGCAGTGGCAGAGTGTTTGTGCTGCCGCGAATGTGGCCGGATACTACCGATACCGCACCAAACTCACCCATCGCCCGCGCGTTGCAAAGAATGGTGCCATACAGCAGACCCCATTTAATATTCGGCAACGTTACTCGGGAGAAAGTTTGCCAGCCGTTCGCGCCCAACGCCACCGCTGCCTCCTCCTCCTCGGTACCCTGTGCCTGCATCAGTGGAATCAACTCGCGCGCGATAAATGGGACAG
>VFJL01000033.1 GCA_009886095.1 Nitrosomonadales bacterium
AATCCTTCCGGAATCAGCAAACTGCGTTGATTCTGTGCGCTAAGTACTTCGCCGTGCCAATGCAAGAAGGTGGGTGAGTTCTTGCGCAGGTCTACTGCCACATCGAATATCTCACCACCGAGACAACTCACCACCTTATTCTCGGCATGTGGCGGCTTTTGATAATGTAACCCACGCACAGCACCCTTCTGGCGAGTAAGGGTATGGTTAATCTGACTGATGGGCATGCTCAGCCCGGCATGCTTGAATTCTTCTACACAATAAAAGCGGCTCAGGAAACCGCGCAAGTCTTCGATGGGCTTACGCTGAACGAGCATGAGTCCTGCAAGTGGTGTTTTGAAGAAATCCAGACGCGCCATCATCAAGCTGCCAGTGTTGTTGTCTGATAGACTGCAATTTGCGCAAGCGTATATTGGTGCATATCCTCCCCGCCACGCCAGCAGCCATGCCACTCCAAGGTTCTCTCCAGTGCAGCCTGCAGTTTCCAGCGTGCCTGCCAACCAAGCTGAGCGCGCGCCTTGCTACTATCCAGTTTAAGGTAATTGGCTTCATGCAGTTGGGGGTTCTGGTCCAGTCTCCATGAAGCACCCGGCGCGGCGGCTACCAACCGCTCGACAATCCAGCTAACAGTACGGGCATCTTCATCTGCCGGTCCAAAATTCCAAGCCTCAGTGAAAATCGACCCACCAATAAATAGACGTTCCGCCAGCGTGAGATAGCCAGACAATGGCTCCAACACATGCTGCCAAGGCCGGATAGCATTGGGGCAGCGAACAACAAGTGATTGGCCTGCGTCAATCGCACGTAAAAAATCAGGAATTAACCGGTCGGGCGCCCAGTCGCCGCCGCCTATGACGTTCCCGGCTCTTGCACTGGCAACCGCGACACCGGACTGCTGCAAGAATGATCTTCGATACGCAGCGGTTACCAGTTCAGCGCAACCTTTACTGCTGGAATAGGGGTCATGCCCGCCCATGGGCTCGTTCTCACGGTAAGGCCATACCCATTCACGATTTTCATAACACTTGTCAGTTGTAACATTCACCACCGCTCGTACAGTAGATGTTTTGCGAACTGCCTCGAACAGATTGACTGTGCCCATTACGTTGATGGCATAGGTCTCTGCTGGTTCGGCATAGGAGTGGCGTACCAGTGGCTGGGCAGCAAGATGGAATACGATGTCAGGTTGCGCAATTTGCATTGCCTCAGCTAATGCAGATGCATCGCGGATATCGGCAATTGTGCTGCTTGCCATGCCCATACCTGCATTTGCCACAGTAAAAAGATTGGGTTCGGTTGATGGGTTTAAGGCATATCCATGAACCTCTGCACCCAGATCTTGCAGCCAAAGCGACAGCCAGCCACCTTTGAAGCCGGTATGGCCGGTCAGAAATACGCGTTTACTGCACCAGAAATCCTGGGTCACTTCCACACCTTCCATGGTGCTTTATTGTCCTGCCAAAGCTCTTCCAGATGATTCATGTCGCGTAGCGTATCCATAGGCTGCCAAAAACCCGCATGCTCAAATGCCATCAATTCGCCATCGGTGGCGAGCCTGCCGAGCGGGTCGGCTTCCCAGGGAGTGGCGTCCCCTGCAATATAGTCCAGACACTTTGGCGACAAAACAAAAAAACCTCCGTTGATCCTGCCCCCATCGCCTTTGGGTTTTTCGATGAAACCGAGCACTGTCTCGCCATCCATGTCCAAGGCACCATAACGTCCGGGTGGCTGTACCGCAGTAACGGTGGCTCGCTTGCCATGCCGCCGATGAAATGCAATAAGTGCGGTGATATCGATATCCGCTACACCATCCCCATACGTAAAACAGAATGCCTCCTCGCCCTTAACATAGTCAGTCACTCGCTTAAGCCGACCACCCGTCATAGTTTCATCGCCCGTGTCGACGAGAGTTACTCGCCAAGGCTCTGCATTCTGCTGATGCACATCCATTCTATTACTGGCCATATCAAAGGTGACATCCGACATATGCAGAAAATAGTTGGCAAAATATTCCTTGATTACATAACCTTTGTAACCACAGCAGATCACGAAATCGTGGATGCCGTGGGCTGAGTAAATTTTCATGATGTGCCAGAGGATTGGCTTGCCGCCAACTTCTATCATGGGCTTGGGCTTGAGGTAGGTTTCCTCGGAAATGCGGGTTCCAAGTCCCCCGGCGAGAATGACAGCTTTCATATTTTATTAGGATAGAAGATGTCTGTTGTTAACGTTTCAAAGAGCCATGCTCACTACATGATGATAACCCATACACCGATAATTTCAGTCATCAGCGTGAGGCGTCCTATTTATAACCGAACTTCTTACTTGTTCTCAATTTGGCCTGGCATTATCTCAACATAGAGATCTACTTTGGATTGTCAGTTTTTCTTTATGTATGTATGGGGTACCCATGTTCTTTTTGCCAGCTGATGGCGATGGCGGTTATAGCAAGCAGCAGCGTGGGGACACTGTTATAAATAAGCGTTGTATCTGTTAGGCCCGCCAGAAATGCATAACACACTAAAGCAGCTCCGAAGATACCTAGCTGGTGCGCCCTTAGCGTTTGAAACCAACTCCACAATAAAAAAGCATAAGCCATGAGACCGATCGCTCCGACATATATCCCAATCTCGATCAGATCATTGTGGTAATGGAATTTAGGCTCTTTCCATATATGTGTATAGAGACCGCCCTTGTATGTCTCCACATTTTTTTCAAAAGAGCTTAACGCCATTCCCGAGCCATGTCCAAATAAAGGTTTTTGCGCAATGGCATGCAGGCCGATATCCCAGATGGCAAGGCGATACCCTAAGCTGGTGGCATATTTTTCCTGCTGGATAAGTTCGATATCATTCTGGGCGTGGGCCACCCTTTCCTGGAAATTGTCACTACTGTATGCAAGAACCAAAACCACAGTGATCAACGATGCCATAACGCCAAGAAGTATTTTGATTCTTGTCCTATAGAGCATAAAGATCAACAACACTGATGTAAGAACTGTGGCAAGAAGAGGGCCACGCCCATGTTGGTTAAACTGAATAAACAGAAATAAAACGGCAAGAAACCACAACACGGAGCTCACTTTTCTGTTGTTGTTTGTGCCTGCAAGGTAGAGCGCCAGGATAACTCCGATCCCGAGCATCACTGAAAAGTGCAGGTAATTCATTCTAATAAGGTCTGGAATGGAAGTGCCCTGCTCTCCCATAGTTACCCACTGGTAGACACCCGTAAGGAAAACACTGAAATAGCCTATTAGCAGACCACCGATTGCCCAAGGCAAGCGCTCTTTGTTCAAAAGGGACAGAAGGGGGATAAAAACCAGGAACACGAAATATTTGTTCCATCTGAAATAACCTGATTTGGGGTAGTCACTCCAGAGAATTCCCAGCGCCAGTACAGCGCAGAAAACAAGTATTGCCAATACGAATGGTTCTCTGATTGTCTGTCTGAATCCGCGTAGCCCGCCATCCAAAATCCAGATCAGGACTAAAAAACTGTAGCCATAATAACTTGGCCACTTGTACCACATGGCTATACCAAAAAAAAGTAGCGTGAACTTTGCCAGCATGCTGCGCCATTCATAAACGTCTTGCAGAGAACTGGATGAACCGGCTAGTTTTTCATGCATCTGAGGCTCTCTGGTCTGCGATCTTCCGGCCATATTACATACCTGTCCAGGAGTTTCTCCAGTAAATCTGCTTTATCCCAATTCCATTGAACTGGAGATAACGGAAGATTCACGCTGCCACAGCTTTGTCGTCCCACGAGAGCACTTTGATTCCGTTCGTACGACCCCAAAAAACAAGCGATGTACGTAGCGGGCCTGGAACATCAGGCAGCAGCCATATTTCGGAGACGCGCTTGTCCGGACGCAGCCAACCATGCAGCGAAAGCATGGCCACAACGCCCAGGTTCATGGATCGATTGGGCATATGCAGGCAGAAAAGCTGGGGAACGGGTTTACGCGTGAGCCAATGGACGCATCCCCCTTCGCGGAACACGATCTCAGTCGCGGCAAGAAGATCCGACGGAAGATCTTCCAGCGAATGGTTGGCCGAGAAAAGCAAAACATTGCGCCGCGCATTGGGATAGCGTGAGAAATAAAGGTTGCGGTTGTGCCGCACCAGTTCCAGATAAGACAGGCTGCGGCCAAACGAGCCGCCACCCTTGTGATAGATGCTCGCAGTGGGATGCACGCCGATGCGCCAGCCAAGCAGGTCGAGCCGACGACCCAAGTCGATGTCCTCGTAATAGCCTCGACCGAATACCGGGTCGAAGCCGCCGATTTCCTGGAACACATCGCGCCGGATCAGAAATGCATAACCGCGTAGACGGTGCGTCAGGATATAACCGCCCAGCTGTCGCGGATACTGGTTGAGATCATAGGTGGCGTAATAGTTACCAGAGGGGATGATGACCGCCAGCTGTGGATCGGCCGTCATGGCGGCACACAATGGCGGCAGAAAGTCCTCGCTTGCTTCGGTATCCGAATTGAGTACCAGCACGTAGGACGCATCGGAGCGGCTAATCGCCTCATTCACCGACAAG
>VFJL01000018.1 GCA_009886095.1 Nitrosomonadales bacterium
CTTTCGCTACTGTAGTACGTAGTGGTAGTGGCAGCGGGTTGGCGGCATAGCTCTGATGTGCCGCCGACTCTGCAGCACCGTGCTCGATTTTCCTGCCCATATCAGAGAATACAGTTTCCAGCGCGCTCAGGCACAGCATCACATTTTCTATTTTGCTGGAATAACCCATCAACCCAAAGCGCCATATTTTACCGGCGAAGTCGCCCAGCCCCGCGCCGATTTCCAGACTATAGTCAGCGAGCAGTCTGCGCCGAACTTCCTTCTCATCTATGCCTGCCGGCACGTGGACTGCGTTTAACTGCGGCAGACGATATTTTTCTTCCACCACGAACTCTATGCCCATGGTCTCCAACCCTGCCTTCAGCGCTATGTGGTTGCGTTGATGGCGTGCCCAGGAGTGTTCCAACCCCTCTTCATAGAGCATAAACAGCGATTCATGCAGCGCGTACAGTGCATTGGTAGGAGCGGTATGATGGTAGGTGCGGCTGGAACCCCAGTAACCCAGTTGCAGATTCAGGTCCATGAACCAGCTCTGTACTTTTCTCTGACGATTCTTGACCAGATCTATCACGCGCTCGGAAAAACTGACTGGCGATAGGCCTGGCGGACACGACAGGCATTTCTGGCTGCCGGAATAAATTGCGTCTATCTTCCATTCGTCGGTTCGGATAGGGGAGCCACCCAACGAGGTGACCGTATCTACAATGGTCATGCAGTTGTGGCGGCGGGCGATTTCGCACAGCGTTTTTGCATCTGACAGTACGCCGGTGGACGTTTCGGCATGGACGAAAGCGACGATTTTTGCGTCAGGATTCTGTTTCAACGCATCTTCCACTTTTTGTGGATCCACTGGCTCCCCCCATCGGTCATCCACCACCACTGCTACACCGCCGCAGCGCTGCACGTTTTCAATCATACGTGCGCCGAACACACCATTGCGGCACACAATCACCTTGTCACCGGGATTGACCATATTGACGAAACACATTTCCATTCCCACGGAGCCCGGACCAGAAACCGGGAAAGTCAGCAAATTAGCAGTCTGGAATGAATAACGCAGCAGGCTTTTCATCTCTTCCATCATGTCTGTGAATACCGGGTCAAGGTGACCCAGGGTCGGGCGCGCCATGGCGGACAGCACGCGTGGATGGGTATCCGACGGTCCTGGACCCATCAAGGTACGTTGTGGCGGATAAAACGTGCTGATTTTTTTAGCAGGGTAGAAGTCTTTGGTGGTCATGAGGGATCCTGAATAGGGTGAAGGGATAGTTCGATCAAATGGAAAACGCCAATTCTATCAAGCGGACGGAGAATTTGCTATCGGTGGCGTAGACCAACTGCCTTGATTCGGAGAGGGGGAATATAGAACTTGCCAGTTTCCGTCTGATTTCGCTATGCCATGAGGATTATTTTCTCCAGAATGCAGGGGTGAACACTATCAATAAAGTAAAAAGCTCCAATCGCCCCAACAACATGGCGAAGCTACATACCCAGATCTGAAAGTCAGTCAGTCCCGCAAAAGTAGTCGCAGGACCGACTTGGCTGAGTCCTGGACCAAGGTTATTGATACACGCCACTATGGCAGAAAAAGCCGTAATCACGTCGAGTCCGCTTAAAGTAAGAACCAGCGTCATGGAGACGATACTGGCGATATAGATGGACAGGAAGGCCAGTACTGCGAAAACGATGCGGTTTGGCACCACGCTACCGCCGAGTTTGACGGGTGAGACCGCTTGGGGGTGCATGATCACGATCATTTCACGAAATACCTGTTTGAACAGAAGTTGAGCGCGGATCATCTTGATGCCACCACCAGTGGAGCCCGATGAAGAGCAGAAGCAACACAGAAACAGCATCCACAACGGTGCGAAAATCGGCCATAAATTGTAATCGGTATTGCTATAGCCGGTGGTTGTGGCGACTGATACCGTGTTGAAACTGGCATAGCGCAATGCCGTGAGCAAGTCGGGATAAACCCCCATGAGCCACAAGTAAAGGGTAAGCAACAGGCAGCTTGCCAGAATGATGGAAATAAACAAGCTAGCTTCCGGGTCGTAGCGGTAGGGCGAGAGGATTTTCCCTCGCCACACCAGAAAATGTGTGGCGAAATTCACCCCCGCAATCAGCATGAAGACAATGGCGATGCTTTCAATCAACGGTGAATCCCAGTAACCAAAGCTGGCGTCGTGGGAAGAAAACCCGCCAAGTCCAATGGTAGTAAACGCGTGCATCGCTGCATCCAGCCAAGTCATGCCTGCCAGTTTGTATGCGCTGGCGCAGGCCAGCGTAATTCCCGCATAGACCAGCCACAGACCTTTGGCGGTTTCCGCAATACGTGGAGTCAATTTGGTATCTTTCATCGGCCCAGGCGTTTCTGCCTTGAACATCTGCCGGCCACCTACACCGAGCATTGGCAGAATGGCGACTGCCAGCACGATCAGGCCCATTCCTCCTATCCATACCATCTCGGTACGCCACAGGTTAATTGAGGGTGGCAGTATGTCGAGTCCTGTCAGTACGGTACCGCCGCTGGCGGTAAGCCCGGAAGCCGCTTCAAAATAAGCCTTGGTAAAGCTCAGATCCGGTAGGGAGAACAGCAAAGGCAAGGTAGCGAATACTGGCAATACCGACCAGACCAGCACCACCAGCAGAAAGCCGTCGCGCACCTGCAGTTCGCGCCGATGCCAGCGTGTCACCAGCGACATCACCAAGCCGCAGAAAATAGTGATAAGGATGGCTTGGGAATGCGCGAACAGCGCGGTGTCATCCAGCCAGAAGGAGATAGCCAGGGGCAGCAGCATGGTGAGCCCGAATATCATGATCACCATACCCAGCACATTGGTGACGGCAAAGAGACGGCTCATCGACGAGTCCGGTTACAGGAAACCGACACCGACCTGGAACAACTTTTCCACCTGGTGAATCAGTTTCTTGTTGATCACGAACACAATGACATGATCTTCTGCTTCAATTATCGTGTCATGATGTGCGATCAACACCTGCGCATCATGACCAGGTGCAGTATCTTTCGTCTTCTTGCTCCCCCAATCCCGGTTTTCTGCCGTCGGCAGGCCGCGCACGATGGCGCCTATGGTTGCGCCTTTGGGCAATCTGATATCTGCCACTTTACGCCCTACCACATTGGATGATCTGGTGTCGCCGTGTACGACCAGTTCCAGTGCTTCTGCTGCGCCGCGCCGCAGGCTGTGCACTGCCGCCACGTCGCCGCGCCGGACATGCGCGAGCAGTGAGCCGATGGTAACTTGCGCGGGGGAAATGGCAATATCAATGCTGCCGCTTTGCACCAGGTCCACATAGGCACTGCGGTTGATGAGCGCGATCACCTTGCGTGCCCCCATGCGTTTGGCCAGCAGCGCCGACATGATATTATTCTCGTCATCGTTGGTGAGTGCGCAAAACATATCCATCTCGGCGACATTCTCACTTTCCAGCAAGTCCTCATCAGTGGCATCGCCATGCAGCACCAGGGCATGATGCAGATCTGCCGCCAGGCGCTCACTCGCGCGCTTGTCGTATTCGATGATCTTTACCTGATAATCTTTTTCCAGTGCTTTGGCCAGGCGTTTGCCGATGTTGCCGCCGCCGGCAATCATTACGCGTTCGACCGGTTTATCCATGCGCCGCATTTCGCGCATCACGCTACGGATGTCTTTTGCTGCGGCAAGAAAAAATACTTCATCCTCAGCCTCAATCACCGTGTCGCCTTCCGGGATGATGGGACGGTCTTTGCGGAAGATTGCCGCCACCCGTGTATCGACATTGGGCACGTGCTGGCGCAATTCCTGCAGTTCCCGGCCAACCAAGGGGCCGCCGTGAAACGCCCGCACTGCGACCAGGCTTACCTTGCCATTGGCGAAATCAAGCACCTGCAAAGCTTCCGGAAATTCGATCAGCTTTTCGATATATTCGGTCAGAATCTGTTCCGGGCAGATGACGAAATCCACACTGAAATTTTCCGCAGAAAAGATTTCCGGATAGGCGAGAAAATTAGCCGAGTGAATGCGCGCGATTTTGGTTGGCGTGTTGAACATGGTGGCGGCGAGCTTGCATGCCACCAGGTTGGTTTCGTCACTCTGTGTCACAGCCAGAATCATGTCGGCATCCTCGGCACCGGCCCGTATCAACACAGACGGGTGCGAAGCGTTGCCCACTACCGTGCGCAGATCCAGATGATCCTGTAGCAGCAGCAACCTGTCTGCGGCGACGTCTACCATGGTGATGTCGTTGGCTTCGCTCACCAGACTTTCCGCTACCGACGTACCCACCCGTCCCGCGCCCAGAATAATGATTTTCAATTGAGTCGTCCGCCTTGAGTTGTCGAGATTCTATTCCTGTTTTCTGCGAATGCCTATGACAGCCGTTTTATCGGTGGGTACGTATCCAGTCCCGCCACTGCAAGAACAAGCCGGGATCGAGCGCCGCAATGACCGATCGCTGCCACAACGGTTCTGCCCAGAAATCATCCTGATCAAGACCGCACATGCACCCGCCGACCTCTTCCAGAATCAGGTAGCCGGCGGCGTAATCCCACAATTTTTGTCCGCCATGCAGGTAAAGGTCAAAACGACCGGCGGCGGTGTAGCACCAGTCCAGTGCACTGGCACCATAATTGCGCTGGGATGCATAGGGCGGTGTGGTGGAGACCGCCGCCGCCAGCTTGTAATCAAGCCGTTTCAGATCCACGCCCGCCATTGTGCTGTGCAGTTCGGGGACATGTTCCTTGAGCGGCAGTTTTTCGCCATTGAGATAGGCGCCCTTGCCTTTTTCGGCATAGAACATTTCATCCGCTACCGGATCGTAAACTACGCCGAGTACACTTCTGCCGTGGCGCATCAGTGCCACCGAAACGGCAAAATAAGGCAGGCCGTTGACGAAATTGGAAGTGCCGTCTATGGGGTCCATGCACCATAGTCCGGCATCACCTGCCAGCCATTGTTCGGTCTGCTGCTGTTCCGGCATTTCCTCGCCCACCACCGCACCCGGATAGATTTTCCGCAGCTCGCGCGTGAGCGCTTCCTGGGTAGCGAGATCGGCTTCGGTAAACAGGCTGCCGTCAGCCTTACGCTGCCGCGCTACGCGCAGATAACGTGGCATGATTTCCTGCTGCGCCACTGTTTTGACTGCGGCGATGACTGCATCGAGCATGTTTATTCCACCTGCCACTTGATCGAACAGCCGATACTGGGGATCTGCTGCTCCGGCCCGCAGCTAGTCTGCGCGACCTGGAGCATGGCTTCGAACAGGTCGCGGCGCACATTGGTAGGTGCGGTTTCCTTGCGCGAAGCATCGAGCCGCCCACGGTACTGTAATTCGAGGTTGCTGTTAAAACCGAAAAAATCCGGTGTGCATACCGCGCCATACGCCTGGGCTACTTGCTGGGTTTCATCCCACACGTAGGGGAACGGAAAATCAAATTCTTGTGCCACCCGCGTCATATTATCAAAAGAGTCCTCGGGATAATCAGCGGGGTCGTTGGACATGATGGCGATGGCGCCGATGCCGTGCTGGTGCAATTCCTTCACATCGCGGACAATGCGCTCCCGTATCGCTTTCACATACGGGCAATGATTGCAGATGAACATCAGCAGCAATCCATTTTCACCTTTCGCCGCTGCCAGGTTGTAGCGCCTCCCATCCACTCCCGGCAAAACGAAATCCACTGCTTTCCAACCGAAATTACAAACGGGTGTTTCCAAGCTTGCCATATGCTCTCTCCTGAGTTTCTGATCTGGATTCCCAGATAAAACGGGATTTTATATTATCATGGGCGCATTTGTGGTGGTGGTTACGACTCTGAAGTGCAGTTTCTATAAAGAGTGGAAGACGGTAGGTACCAGAACTGAGAGTGCCTGGAGGCGACAAGTCGCCAAAGGCCTGCTTCCCAGCTTGACTGTAGTTATGTTAGTTATTAATCTACCATTCTGAGTTGAGTGTCAATTGCTACCCTCCCTAAAACTGCCGCTAAGAAAAGAAGCCACATGACTATCCCCTCGACCACATTTCTTCACCGCTTCGCTGCCAACAAATATTTAAGGATCAGCCTCAGCGTTCTGGTTGTCATTACAGTACTTTTTGGGCTTCTCGGTTACTTCTGGCTGCCAGGTTATGCCAAGGCCAAGCTCGAGACAACACTGTCGGAAGTCATGCATCGCCCCGTGACAGTACAGTCTATCGATGTTCAGCCTTTCACCTTGGAAATGACTGTGCGCGGCTTTCGAGTGGGTGAAAAGACAGAGGGCAGCGATGCCGGAAATGTTTTATTTTCCATTGACGAGCTGTACGCCAACCTCAGCATTGCTTCTATCGTCCATCGCGCGCCAGTGATTAGCTCCATATCGCTTAAGGCACCAGCATTTCGTTTGATTCGTGAAGGCGATAACCGTTTCAATATCAGTGATCTGATTGAAGAGTTCATGAAGCGGCCCGATGACGGTAGCAAAGCGATGTTTTCAGTGAGTAACATTGTCCTCGAAGGTGGCCGCTTCGAGTTTGTTGACCGGCTCAAGCAGAGTCAGCAGGAAGTTTCCGAAATCCGTATCGGAGTCCCCTTTATAGCTAATTTCGAAGGCTATGAAGAAATATTGGTCGAGCCTCACTTCAGCGCCAAAGTGAATGGTGCGCCGCTTGCTCTCAATGGCAAGCTGCATCCTTTTTCCAACAAACGCGAAGCAACAATTGGACTCAAACTAAACGATATCGATCTGACGCGAATAGATGAATACTCGCCGATACCAGTCGGTATCAACCTGCTCTCGGGCTACTTTGAAACGGATCTGTTACTGGCCTTTACGCAGGAGACTGGCAAGTCGCCAAATATGATTTTGTCTGGCAGCGTCTCATTGCGGAAACTGGAGCTTGAGAATCAAGCTGTAGAAACGCCGTATACCGTGAAACTCGACCAGCTTGATATCAAGTTGACTGAAATTAATTTGAATGGTCAAAAATCTTCACATGCCGCACTGACTCTTGCCGACACAATTTTGGTGCGCAAGGGCGAATTGGAGCCAGTACTAAGTTTGCTGAAATTGAGCGTGGATGAGATCGTAGTCGATCCCACACAGCAGAGCGTTGCGCTGGGCATGGTGACACTTGATCAGTTCAAAGCTGCAATGCGCCGTGAAACCGATGGCCGTCTCGATCTGATCCAGCTTTTCGCACCACCCTTGGGAGTGGAGACGCCGCCGCCTGCTATCAAGACGGAGGTCAGCAAACCATGGACGGCGAAAGTGGGTAGTTTAAAGCTGATATCTGCGGCTCTGCGCTTCGAAGATCGCACGCTGACAAAAATAGCGCCGATGGTAGTCGATCCGCTAGATCTGAACATCGACAACATTGATCTCAATGGCGTTCTGCCGCTGAAGCTGGCGCTACAGGCTACGGTAAACCAACACGGCAGCCTTGAAACAAATGGTTCTCTGGGCTGGGCGCCAGTGGTCGTCGATCTCGCCATTGACGCCAAAGATATTGATCTTGTGGCGCTACAGGGTTGGGCTGGTGACAGACTGAATGCCCTGCTTACGAGCGGCGCCGCATCTTTTCGTGGCAAGATCAAGGTGGGTGGAGAACCGCTGAAAGTGGCGGTGAATGGCGAGGGCCGGTTTACCAATTTTAACGTTCTCGACAAGATAAACGCGATGGATCTTTTGCGTTGGCGAAGTCTCGATATTGGAGGTATCGAATACGTCAATGAACCCTTGCGCGTCAATGTCGCCTCGATCGCGATTGCCGATTTCTTCGCTCAAGTGATAATTTCTCCAGAAGGACGACTTAATCTCAACGATATTCTCCGGAATGGTGACAGTGTGGCACCGCCTACAGAGATAGCCTTGGTTGCCCCTTCGCTGGCTGTACAGGAAACCACAGTTACGGCGTCCATACCGCATGCCGCAACTGCGCTCTCCAAGCCGCCAACGGCAGAGAGAGGCATGCCGGTACGCATTGGCCGAGTGGTGCTGCAGGGTGGCAACATTGATTTCAGCGACCGTTTTATCAAGCCAAACTATCGCGTGAATCTGACTGGGCTTGCCGGGCGTATCGGACCACTGGATCCAGGTAAGCTTGGAGAAGTCGACGTTCACGGTGCGGTGGATAAAACGGCGCCACTGGAGATCCGAGGCAGACTCGATCCGTTCAGCAACGAACTCTTTCTCGACATCGCCGCATCGGCAAAGGGTATTGAGATGCCAACCTTCAGTCCCTATTCGGGCAAGTATGTTGGCTATGCCATCGAGAAAGGTAAGCTGTCGGTCAATGTTCGCTACCGTGTTGAGAAAAATGAACTCAAGGCGGAAAACAATGTTTTTATTGACCAATTAACTTTCGGTGAGAAAGTAGAAAGCTCAGATGCGCTGTCGATCCCGGTGAATCTTGCCGTGGCACTGTTAAAGAATCGGCATGGTGAAATCGACATTCACCTGCCAGTCAGCGGCTCACTCAACGATCCGCAGTTCAGATTGGGTCCAATCATTATCAAGGTTATTGTCAATCTGCTTACAAAGGCTGTTACTGCACCTTTTGCGCTGCTCGGCTCGCTCTTCGGTGGCGAAGAATTGTCGGCGATCAATTTTTCATCCGGTCATGCAAGAACCGAACCGGAAGCTGAGAAGCGTCTTCAGGCGCTGTCCACCGCATTGATTGACCGGCCAGGACTCAAGTTAGAGATTACGGGCTATGCCGATCCAGCGAATGATCGGGATGGCCTGAAACGCGAGGTGCTTGATCGCAAGATCAAGGCACAGAAGCTGTCGGAAAGCGCAAAAAAAGGTGAAGCGGGTGGCTCGCTGGACGCTGTTGAACTGAAGCCTGAGGAATATAGCAGGTATCTGACACTTGCCTACAATGGGGAAAAGTTTACTAAACCCAAAAACGTGATTGGTCTTACAAAGAGCTTGCCAGTGCCGGAAATGGAGCAATTGATGCTAGCCAATATCAATGCTGGTGACGATGAAATGCTGCAGCTTGCCGAGCGCCGTGCCAGAGCTGCGTACAACTGGCTAATTGAGCGGGGTAGTATTCCTGGCGATCGGGTGTTCGTGCTCGAACCAAAGATCGAAGCGGAGACCGAGGCCAAGAGCAAAAAATCAGGGAGTCGGGTGGAATTCTCGCTCAGGTAAGTGATCTTTGCTCACCGTTACCGCAGCGCCGTGGTGGCGCGAGCTTCTCCAAGTTGGCGGCCAGCATGCTATGCGGAGGACTGGTCTATATTACTTGCTCCAGAAGCCAGAGTGCCACAAGCCCCAAATTATGCCGATTGCAAGTAATATGATAAACATAGCGTAATAAGGCCAGATACTTTTCTTCTCGGCATAAGGATCTACTAACGAGCGCCTTGCTCCCTCGGGTAGCTTGGCAATGCCAGTCAGTGCTGTCCCAAAAGGTATATTGATCTTGGCACGTGCATTTATAGCCCAGCCATTGGCATCAAGAATAGGGCCGAGGTTCCGCTGCTTCAGTTTATACAGGCTATCAGCATGGCTGGCCCCGACACTAGTAGCAACAGTCCGAGAATAGCGAATGGCAACTGCCACCATGCCAGCCCCATCAAACCAGTCAAGATGGCAGCCACCGCTGTGCCCAGGGCGCCAACAGCCAGTCCGATAGCCGCAAAAATCCCGGCAAATTTACCCATATCGAAGGCCGGTACAGCAGGTTTTGCAGTTCCGAATTCCTGACTGGGAATGCTGGTTGCCTGCAATAATCTCGCCTCTGCGGCTTGTGACCTGGCGGCTGCAAGTTTTTGTATCTGCTCGCTTATCATCTTGCCAACACGCTTATAAGGCGACCAGAATGCTTGGCGGACACTGATCGGGTGTTCGAGTATGCGCACAATAGTTGCATACCAGTCCTGTCCTTTGCGGTCGTAGAACACGCCATTACGACCCACCATCAGCTGATCAGAGTCGCCTGCGGTAAAGGCAGCCGCGACAAACATTTTCTCCGTACCACCTGATCGTGTGCATTCACAATAAACCAGACATACCCGGCTGAGGTTCGCTAACACTACATGTTTGTTAACATCTTCCACGTCCACACATAACTCGCAGCTTCGTCCATCCATATACAACGTGCCAACCTGGAATACTGCTTTGTCTCTGTTCGTATAAAAATTGTGGAATGAGACAAAATTATTGACCAGAGTATACAAATTGCGGCAGTAGTGCAGCAGCTTGTCCACCGCAGCTATCGCATTTACTTCAGATTCAAGGGCTTTGTCCTGTGCGATTAAGTCTTCGATTGCCGTCCGGTAATTGCCAACCAGTATCGATTGAATGCGCGTAATGCCAAGTTTTTCGACATCAGTCACAGGTTTCTCCGCCAGCCAATTTTTCAATGCTGAAAATTTCTCACACAACATTACCCATTCGTCTGTTGTCAATGATATTTTTTCGCCGAACAGTGGCACGAGCACCTTGGCGCGTAGCGCCTGAATCGCTTGAATCCAAGCAGGATTGATACCCTCCAGTAATGGAAGTGGCTTGTTTGCATCTATTGTTGCGAGTGGGAATGCGGCTACTTCGATTGTAGTGGTACTTAGATCATGGTCTGCCAACAATTGATAGTCTTCTACGGAACGACTCAATGGCAAAGCCGCACGTGGGTCGTAAGCTGCCATGCTACAGCGAGTAAAATAATCCGTTATTTTGATCTTCACAGCATTATAAGCATCTGCAGCCGCAAGAGTGTGTTCACCCAGAAACCAGATAGCACTGTCAACCTCTGCCTGCTGCCACCATGCTGCATAAATCTGCGCCTGTGTGAAAAACTGTTCAATAATTTCACTCGAAACACCATTTTCACCGCAACGATCGCGCAATCCGCCGCAACACGCCATGATGTCTTCCAGAACAGCTTGCAACTCACTATTCTCGGCCACCTTGGGAGTAATTACACCATCCCCGTTAAAGCGCATCTCAGCCAGGAGTTTTTCAGTGTCTGCAGTATCCGTCAGAGAAATTGACTCGGCCTCTGGCTTGCCCAAGCCAAGTAATATGCGGTGAGCAGCAGCAATCAGATAACGGCCTTCAACGCTGGTATCATTAATGGCGGCTAATGGCAGAACATCAACATTCTGTACTAGCAAGTTGACATCCTTGAGTAATGCAGCCGCCCATTGCACTGCCGCGATAACTTCTGATGCGTGTACATGCCCATCGTTATTGGCATCAATCAGCGCCAGCGTTTTGGTATCAAATTCGATACCGCGTGACGGGCAACTCAGTGCAACCCAGAGTTTCTGGTCGAGTTGCGCAAGCGCCAGCAAATCTGCACCAGTATCAATGCACACTTGGTCGAATCCGCCGGCACGAAAAAAACGCCACTCATGGTTTGGTTGTATGGCATTCGGAGAAGTCATTTGTGATGGGACCATAGTCTGCTCAATGTTTTTATTGGTAAAATTAGAAAATACCCGTCATCATTCAAGAAATCAAGCAAGTAATCACTGGCCATGCAAAGCGCTTGGATTTAGATCGCCGCAGGAGGTACTCTTCGGAGTGTCGGTAAGCCACACTAGACTGCCATTAGTTGTTGTACTACAAATTTGAATCTGCCCTGAGACCATGACACTTTCTCGTTTCTATTGCCCTATTGAAATCGCCACAGGCCAGATAATCGAATTACCTGCAAACGTTGCACATCATGCTGCGCGAGTATTGCGACTTGAGCAGGGCGATGAGATCACTCTATTTAACGGTAATGGTGGCGAGTTCTCGGCAATTATTGCACGTATCAGCAAGAGTGGCACCATGGTTGAGGTCGCCGAGCAACTTGATATCGAGCGCGAATCGCCGCTCAACATCACACTGGTGCAGGCCGTATGCGCCAGCGAGAAAATGGATTGGATTGTGCAAAAAGGAGTGGAGCTGGGTGTAAGCCGCATCCAGCCCATCGTAACAAATCGGAGCATGGTAAAGCTTGCAGGCGAGCGAGCGGATAAACGTGTGCGGCACTGGCAGCAGATTGTGATCTCTGCTTGCGAGCAATGCGGCAGAAACCGTGTGCCGCAAGTGCTGCCATTATTGTCATTACCTGACTGGCTTGACGGGCAAATGATTGAACAGAGGAATCTGTGCCATGGCACTCCCCACAATTTATGTTTTATGCTTTTGCCCACAGCAGAAAAAGGCTTGCGTGATTTTCCAAAAGTTACCCAGGTTACTGCTCTGACTTTGCTGGTCGGGCCGGAAGGCGGTTTTGCGCCGGAGGAAGAAGCTGCCGTGCTGGCTATCGGATTTATTCCGTTGCATCTGGGTGAGCGCGTACTCCGTACTGAAACCGCTGCACTGGCTGCGGTTGCGGCGATGCAGGCGCTATGGGGCGATTATTGACCAGACGTTAAATGCCTGGTTTTGAGTTTTAGGCTTTGACTTGTAAACTATGGGCACTGACTGAATATTTCATTGGCTTAAAGCGAGAGCACAGGATAATGCAACTTTCTACATGTCAACCAGGACCATGAAACCCAACGCTGATTTTATAACCTGGTTTCGCTCGGTGGCACCCTATGTCAACGCATTTCGCGGCAAGATTTTTGTTGTTGCTTTTGGCGGTGAAGTGGTGGCTGACGGAAAATTCGTCGAGCTGGTTCACGACCTTAATTTGCTGGCAAGCTTGGGCGTGCGGTTGGTGCTGGTGCATGGTGCGCGCCCACAGATTGAAGCGCGACTGCAGGAACACAAACTGAAAACCGCATACATCAAAGGAATGCGTGTTACCGATGCCGCCACACTGCAATGCGTGAAGGAATCGGTAGGGCGAGTGCGCGTTGAAATCGAAGCATTGTTGTCGATGGGATTGCCCAACTCGCCGATGGCCAACGCTGCTATTCGTGTGGCCAGCGGCAACTTCGTCACGGCTCGCCCGGTCGGTGTGGTGGAAGGCGTCGACCTGATACATACCGGCGAGGTACGTAAAGTGGATGCTGCCGCTATCCGCTCACGTTTGGAGCAGGGTGAAGTGGCGCTGCTATCACCGTTGGGCTATTCCCCCACCGGTGAAATTTTCAACCTGACGCTGGAAAATGTTGCGGTTGCAGCGGCGATTGCACTCAATGCGGAGAAACTAATTTTTTTGATGGATGCCGCTGGTATCGAAGAGAAGCCCACAAGTAAATCCGGTAAATTACTGCGCGAGTTAACCGTGGCAGAAAGCAAAGTATTGCTTGCAAAGCTGGAAAATCACCCTGCCAGATTTTCCGACGACGTTCAGTCGTATCTACCTTGCGCGGTGCAAGCTTGCGAGGGTGGTGTGGCGCGCGTTCATCTTATCAGCCGCCATGTAGATGGCGCAGTACTACAGGAATTGTTTACTCACGATGGTATCGGCAGCATGATTTCGCGGGGGCCGTTGCGAAGCCTGCGGAATGCAGGTGTTGAAGATGTTGGTGGCATTCTGCAACTGATCGAGCCGCTGGAAGCCAAGGGTGTGCTGGTGCGGCGCAACCGCGAGCTACTGGAAATGGAAATCGACCGTTTCGTTGTGCTGGAACACGATCGCAGGATCGTTGGCTGTGCCGCGCTCTATCCTTTTCCAGATGAAAAAGCAGGCGAACTTGCCTGCCTTGCAGTGCATCCAGATTATCGCAA
>VFJL01000071.1 GCA_009886095.1 Nitrosomonadales bacterium
CTGGCCAGGGATTCCTTGACCACCTCGCGCGGATACACCGATGTCTGGCTCACCGTACCGCGAAACATCTCGACGTATTCGATGACACGGTTCTGTGCATCCAGGTGGATGACGGCGAACACCTCGTGCTCAAGCGCGCCCAGCTTCACCCGCAGGAAGTCGCGCACCACCTGCGGCGAGTTCAGGACTTCGCAGTCGCGCATTTGTCCTGCGAGTACACGCTGCGCCGCCTGCAACACCTCGTCGGCGTTGGCAGGACGGTAGTCGCCCGTAACATCGCGAACGAGAAGGGAAGAATCGAGAGAATGGGTAAGTTGCGACATGATCGTGCTCCTGTCCGAATCGGGCGGAATTGCCTGGAACCGGAGGAACACGCCGCAGCGCAAGCAGTCAGGGGTCGCAGACGGCCGCACGGACGCCAGCGTGCAGAGCACGCGCAGCCCTTGACGGCGAGAACGGCGTGGTACATTGAAGGGAACAGCAAGACCACCCCACACACTCCACCGCCTTTACGGCAAGCGGCGCGCGCAGGCCCAAAGGGCCGGAGGCGTCAGGGATCAATGCCGAATGGCCGTGACTCGACACGAGGCGCGGGGCAACGCCCGCGAGCCCGACGGCGGCAACGCCGGGACGCTCATTCCCAAGACTCGAAAAAAAACGTCGAGGACTATCTGGCGTTTTCTGATGAAAGCTTCTAGCGTGGAAGGTGACTGAATCGTCGGCGCACCCTCCACAAATCAGGCCGGAATGGTATTTGCGAGACTCACGATCGTGATGGTTTTCGCGCCTCGGGTCAGTGCGACGTACAGTTCTTTCGGCGACATGGACTCTGCCTCTAGGATGATCGCGTGGTCGTACTCCAAGCCCTTCACCAGCAATGTGGTACCGATAAGTTTGTTGTGACGGATAGGGCGCCCTGAATGCCGGAAATTCTGCTGATAGCGGTTCGCGCTCTCCAATAGACTCAGACTTTTGTTCTCCTCGTGTATGCGGAGAACGTGCATCAGCCTGTTCAGCAGGTCGCGCCGGTATGTCGTGGTTTCCGGATTTCCTTGAATAGCGGTCAAGAAGCACGTGAGATTTGTGCTCGAAGCATCTGCCAAATAACGATTGGCGGCTTCCAACAACGTTGGATACTTGGTTGCCTGCGTCGCCTTCGCGTGCTCACCGCGCCTGGTCGCGGCGCTCAAGATTCCATCCACTGCATTGCAGCACTTCTTAGCGAAGTCGATCGCCAGGCAAAGCCGTTGCTTGACCGTCCCGGCGGCTTCGAGCTTCTTTATGAAGCTGAACAAATCCTTGCCTTCAACCTCCTCTATACTGGAAAATTTTCCAGCAAGCGACTGTGCCAGTTTGTGGGTCTTGTTCTTGGACTGCTGATTGCCTGAATGGATGGCGATCACCGCATCTTCATGATCCAGAAATGCATAAAAGAAGTTGAGACGCGCTCGATTAGTAAAGTCCGTCAGGTCAACCGCCACATGTCGAACACCCTTGGGAAGTGGCGCAGCAAGTGATATTTTTTCGTCCGCTCGAAGACGCTTACTCACGTCGTCGAGCCAGCCCGCTAGTTCTGATGCGCCCGCCAAGTGCCACCGCCATGGCTTTTTCAGTTGCCCCAGGAGTTCATAGTGGGGGTAGATGTGCTGCTCCCAATCGACCGGTTGATCAGCAAAGTCAAAGATTGCCTGCATGGGGTCGCCCAGGAGGCGACAGGGCAGCAGCTTCGTCAGCGCATCGACCAGTGTGTGCTGTTGGGTCGAGCAATCCTGGTATTCATCAACGTAGATGCCAGAATAAGAGCATTTGACGAATCGCTTCGCGAACGGCCTGTCGAGCAAAGCCGCGCATGCGGCGTAAAGTTTCCCCCACTCCTTGCCGCTCGGGTATTCCGTCTTCCACTGGGATGTGGTGGGGAAGGAAAGGCATAGCCGCAGTGCCCAACTGGCAATGGTGTCAATTTGATAGGTCGATGCGGGAATGGCCAGCGATTGCATCTTCTTTCTGATGGCGTTCGTGCCCGCATAGGTGTGCGTCAGGATTAACTGCCGGTGTGGCGACGCCTTGACGGCCAATGCGATGAGATGCGTTTTGCCGTATCCGGCTGGCGCAATTACATAACCTCGGCCATTGAACTCCGCGAGTTTTTTGGGCAGATCTTCATCCATGTTCCACCCAGGCGCGAAGTTGGCTCAACTTGGTTGCTAACTCGCGCTGATTAAAAGCAGCATCGGCGAACGCGGGCGCGATGACCTCGAACCAAGCTTCGGCATCCGATATTGACTTGAACCACGGCGACGCCTTGGCCTTTGCGGCAGCCCCGATTGCTTTGCGAAGCTCGGGAGAATCGATCCAATTCGTAATGTCCTGGTCGAGAACCGCGTCCAGTTTGGAACGGACGTTGTCATGGACCGAGAATCCAAGGGCCTGCGCCAACTTAACGCTCGCCAGAACGCTGGTCCAAGGCAAATCGAGCATGGCCCGCTGCTCAATAGCCAATTGATCGGACCACATCAGTACCTTGATGGCCTGCTGGGTCAAGTCTTCCACGTCTTGAGGCGAGAAGTCCTTCGGAGCATCACCATCAGCGACGGCATATACGTCGTAGTGAAGTGCTTTGAATCCCGACGCGAGACCTTTCACTTTGCTGGCACCGTGAGCGTCCAGCAAGACGGCCCCAAGATATGACATCGGATTTAGTCCGGTAGTCACCCAATAGTTGTCGAGGCCGCGTAAGAACCCTACCTCGGTCGCGCCTTCGCAGACAACCACCTTCATGGACAAGAACGCCTCCGCGCTGGAGCGGAGTTGGCCTTGAATGTTGAGTCCATCAAGGTTTTTCCCCGAGGTGGCAACGACCTTCACTTCGCCAGCTAGTTTGTGCACGACATGCAACTGCTCCACCGTCAACTCACGCAAGACGGAAGGCGAGTGGGTCGCCAGAAAATATTGCCCCGTCACGTCGTCCTTGATGTGCTTGATCAGGCGCGCGATCCGATGGGGCTCCAATCCAAGTTCGAGTTCGTCAAACAAGGTGATGTGCTGCGCGCCGAGGTTTTCCTTCTGGATACCGCAAAGGAGCATCCTTCTTGATCCGAGTCCGAGCTGCCGCAGTGGCATATCCCCGTCGTGCAGCGTCAACCCGCCAAGCCGGATGTTTATGGCGCCAAGGTCGAGATGCGCCTTAAACGAATCGTCGACCGGAATTCCAAGTTTCTTTGCCACTGCCTCCGACTTGGCCGCCGCCGCGTCGAAATTCTTCAGGGCAGCAGCCCGTTGTCCGTCGAGCGAACTTCGTGCCGCACGCGTTGCGTCCACGAGCGATTCGCTTAGGTTGTCGGATTCCGTGATTTTCGCCAGTGCGGTCCCGGCAGCCCAGGTCAGTTGCTTCTCGCTGTAGGACCCAATTAGGCCGACATTAACCTTTGCACGGTCAGCCGATCTGAAATCGACACCGTCTGGATTCCGCGTGGTGACGATTTTCCATTTTGGTTCCAGGTCTTTTGCAACGGTGAGGCACGCGCTCAGAACGATTTCGTCCGTATCCTCGGGCTCGTCATGAAGGGTGAATGCTGTCTTGTCCCACCCGCGCAGATGAGTACCGTATTTTTGCTCTGAACAGAATTCATTGGGCAGTTCCCCAATGACGACTTCAATACGGATCGGATGATCTGTATTGCAAAGGTGAAAATCGGAATCATTGAATGGGAGGTTCCACTGAGGGCTGAAAGTGCAGCGAATGGCTTCAAGAATTGTCGTCTTCGCGGAGTCGCCTTTTCCGATCAGGCAAAAAACCTGTTGATCAGGAAGTTTCCATTCCAGACGCTTGATGCCTCTGAAATTGAGGACATCTATTTTTCTTATTTTCACGGTTCCTCCTATGCAAAAAACACTGTGCTACGTCCCCAAGCGAACCCCGAATGAGAAATAGCCAATTCCCCCGCTCCAGTACATCTGCGACACATGCGACAACGTGTATGCCGGTGTTCGTCGAATGCCGTATCCGATTCTCGATGGATGTCAATTGAATTTCATTGTGACGGTTGCTTTGCATTGGCCCTCTGCTGGATCGCTTGGCATCGCTCCATCAGTGCTTCGAATGGCTCAGCGTCATCGAGGAATAAGCCGTCATCGACCATGTGCTGATAGTCGGTAGCCAATTTGGCCAACGCGCCGTCATCCGGTACGAGCTGGAGTCCACCTGCGACCGCTGCGTGATAGTCGATGGCATCGCCGTGCGTGTTTTTTTCTGCAAAGAACACGCTCTTGTGATCGGCAACGGCGCGGGCAAGGGCTTTGTCCGCGATGGCTGCGGCGGCGAAGCCGGCCGCATCCAGTCTCGTCACGTCGTGCCAGTGGCGCGCGAAGCGGTCGCCACCGCGAAACTCGCCCTGCGCGCAGAAAACGTGTATCGCCGTGGCCTTCTCCCAAAACGTGCGCTCGGCGCGCATCACCTGTGGTGTTGCGGCGGGAAACTCCACCCCTTGCAGATACGCGGCCGCATCGCAGCGGATAGCGCGTGGTTCGCTGGGCTCGCCGGTCGAGCGGGCGCCGAACTCCAACATGACGGCGGGCGCGACATAGCCGGTGCCGGTGGCCAGCGGTGTGTAGTCGATGAACACTTTGTCGCCCTCGGCCCGCACGGTTGCCGGCAAGCCGTTTTGCTCAAGATCATGCTTGAGACGCGGCACGATCTCGGCGCCGACCCAGTCCGACAGGCGCGCACGAATCTCCTTGCTCCACTTTTTCTCCTGACTCTTGCTGGCCGGCAGTGGCGCATCCGCATCACCCACCAGATCGGCGGCGATGGCACGGATGTCGTAAGTCAGGTCCACGTCTTCGGAGAAGCGCCGGATGACGCCATAGGCCTTCGACAAGGACGTGCCACCCTTGAATACCAAGTGGTCAGCGTAAGGGCCGGCAAAGAGGTGCCGCAGCGACCAGACTACCCAAATGTCTTTTTCCAGCAGATGGGGCAGTAGGCCCGATGTGTTCGCTGCGAGGTCGAGCGCCTCCAGGCGTTCGGCGGTTGAGAGCTGGAAGAATTCAGCCATAGGCCACCAGGGCGCTGACCTCTTGGGCCATCCACGTCGGCAGGCGCGACCGCGCCGAAGCGACTTCTTTCAGTTCGGACGGTGGCAGTTTGGCGCGCAGCTTCTGGATCGCTTCCCCGGCCTTTTCCGGGCCAAGCCAAGCCAGTGCCCGCACTACCTCGCCCGCAGCCCGCCCAGGAAAAATCAGTTGCCAAATTGGCGCGTGTCGGAACTCGACCATCTGAGCGCCCAATTTTAAGCGGCGGCTGGGGCCGGACGTGAGATAGACCGCTCGCATTGGGACCTGCGTGGTCAGGCCCAGCGCGTTGGCGGCAGCGGCGCCGTGCGACACGATGGTTTCCCCACGCTGGTTTGCCAAGCCTTCGACCATCTTGACGGCCGACGGCGCGCGGGTGCCGAAGCGGCTTTCGACGGGCAATACATAGATGCCGCGACCGGCACGCAATAGGTTGCCGCGCTGCACCAGGCGGGACAGCACTTGATCCACGGCTGCACGATTACCCAAATGCAGCAGCTCTTTGGCGACCAAAGGTGTGCCCTCCGGCGCTCCGGCGGCGTGCTCCAAGACTTGTTTGGCGAGGGTCTGCATGGTGTATCTCCTGACTGGAAGAAGTATGACGCTATTTCTGACACTTTTCAAGTCCTAAAGCTCTGGAGTGCAAGGTCGATCAAAGGCCTACGAGCTTGAAGCTGAATGAAAAGATTGACGAATCTCGAAAATTGCACCAAAATTCGATTGACGAATCTTAAAAAGTGCACAAAATGAATCTGCCACTGCCAGCCACCTTCAATCCCGAGCTTTCCTCCGACCGCCTAGAGGCCGTATCGCAATGGCTGTTGGACGAGCTATATGCGACAGAAGACGACTTGTCCCGCCCGACTGACAACGGCTACACCCGTGGTTGCACCACTTTTGGGCGACAGAGAAACCGGATCATTGCGGAAGCACTGTCGGCGCGGCATGCATGGCTCGGCTTGCCGAACAGCAACAACGACATTGTTTTCAGCGTCGCGGGGGTTCCCTGTCGGTTCAGCAACGACGATCCGTCGAATCCGTCGAAAGATGCGGTACTGACGGCTAATCGCTACCAGTTGGACTTCCTGGAATTTGCGACGGATAGCGAACCCGCCCGTTTCTGTTTCATTATCGACCGGGGCCACGACGGCGCGGCCGACCCGCGAGTCGAGTTTCTCGGCTTTACGCCTAGCGGGGTGATCGCCTGTCGTTGGGTGTCGAACGCCGTGCGTGTGTTGCGCGTGGAAGGTCAGCAGACCTTGCCGCAACCCGTCGATGTGGCGAAGCCCCAGGTGGCACCGAAGCGGCGCGACGAAGGCGATGCCGCCGCCGAAGCATTGCGATGAGCGACTTCGTTGGAACCAATCTTCGGCTTATCCGCCTCTTCCACGATCTGTCGCTCACAGAGTTGGGGGACCGGGTCGGAGTGTCAAAGCAGTTCCTCAGTCGTGTGGAGAACGGGGCCGAATCAGTTGCCGCTCCGCTTGAGAATTCGCTTGCCCAAGAACTGGATGTCCTGCCCGAATTTTTCTATCACCTCGATCCGAATCCGATTGCCGATGAGCAGTGCCACTTTCGTCGGCAATTGACGACCAAGGTTGTGTTGCGCCAGGTCGCGCGCGCGCGCGGCGAAATGCTCAAGCGCTTGGTGGGTGTCCTGGATGAGCACGTCGAACTGCCCCACTACCAAGTGGGTGAGGCTGATCCGGAGTCTCCCGAGACGATCGAGCGCGCCGCCGAAAAATTTCGTTCGCTTTTTAGTCTTGGCCTGGGTCCGCTGAGCAATGTCACGCGCATTGCGGAGAACGCCGGCGCCGTGGTGATGAAGGTGCATGGCCTGGCAACCGAAATCGATGCCGTTTCGTTCGCGACAAAGCGGCCCTTGATCGCGTTGAACAGCTCTGGGCGTTCGGCATGTCGTGAGCGCTTTGGCATTGCTCACGAATTGGGGCACTTTTCGTTGCACATTGGAGTGTTGACCGGCGACCGGCTAACCGAGACGCAGGCCAACCGTTTTGCCAGCGCGTTTTTGCTGCCGCGAAGCACGTTCGCCAGCGAATGCGGACTAGCGATCCGTGGTACGCGTCTCAACTGGCCGGGCTTATCCGAGTTGAAGTTGCGTTGGGGGGTGTCAAAGGCAGCCATCATTTTCCGTGGTCGGCAGCTTGGTATGTTTTCCGATGACCAGGCACGGGCCGGGTACATCGGACTCAATCGCCATGGTGAAGCGGTGCAGGAGTCAGAAGACCATCTGATTGCGAACGAAGAGCCGGAGGTCATCGCTGAGAGCCTGAAAGTGATGAAGGAGCACTTTGGCTTCCCGCAGTCGGCAGTCGCGCGAGAGATGCGGGTTCGGCCCAGGCTCTTGCAAACCCTGCTGGCGTCGCCTCCTTCAGAAGGTGCGGACAACGTCGTGAATCTGCTGGCTACGGATCGATCGGCGCGAAAGGTTGCGCCACTATGAGTAGTCCCGCCGCCGGCTACAGGGGCTATGCCGATCTGGCGGACCATCAAGTCGAGGGCGCCGACTACAAGATCCACGTACGCGCGAATACACAGTCCTCGGTCGCAGTAATCGCACCGCATGGTGGCGGCATCGAAAGGTACACGTCCGAGATAGCGAGTGCAATCGCCGGCGAAGATTTCAATCTTTATATGTTCGAGGGCATCCGGCTTTCCGAAAACTATGCGGCGCTCCACCTGACAAGTCACCGGTTTGACGAGCCGCGATGCTTGGAATTGCTGACTGGTTGCGATCATGTCGTCGCAATTCACGGCTGCGGTGGTGAAGCGCAACAGGCGCTGGTTGGTGGGCTCGATGCAGGGCTGAAAGCGGTTGTGGCCCAGTCGATAGCGGCCCTCGGGATCGAAACGCTGTTGGCGGATCATCCATTTCTCGCCGTCGATCCGATGAACATTTGCAACCGAGGCCGGCGCGGAGTCGGCGTGCAGATCGAGATGACAATGCCTTTGCGGCGTCAAGGCCCGCGCGATGCACTCTGTGCTGCTATCCGCTCGGTGTTGTTGGCTTTGCCGAAACATTCATGCTGGGGAGCGAGTGACTAATGATTCTGACCGACCACGAAACCAAGATCGATCTCCTGAACAACGAAGCGATCGCCACAACAATCATCGGCCTGCTGCGTGAGCGTCCTGATCGCCCTGTCACAATTGGCGTGCATGGCGACTGGGGCGCAGGTAAGTCCAGTGTTTTAGAGATGATCGAAGGCGGACTCTCTGGAAACGGTGATGTTCTATGTCTCAAGTTCAATGGTTGGCGTTTTCAGGGCTTTGAGGATGCCAAGATTGCGCTGATCGAGGGTATTGTCACGGGCCTTGTGGAGAAACGGCCAGCGCTGACGAAGGCCGCAGGCACGGTGAAGGATGTCTTCAATAGCATCGATTGGCTGAAGGTCGCCAAGAATGCGGGCGGCCTGGCGTTAACTGCGTTCACCGGCATCCCGACACCGGACCAAATCGGAGCCATCGTCAGCACACTGGAGGGGGTGCTAGCAGACCCCGGCCAACTTGCGACCAAGGAAAATATTTCCTCCGCGATCAGCGGCGTGAAGGCGATATTGAAGCCTTCCGAAACCAAGAACGTACCAGAGGAAGTTGAGGCGTTTCGCAAGGCATTTGACAAACTGTTGAAGGATGCCGGCGTCGAGCAACTGGTTGTGCTGATCGATGACCTCGATAGGTGTTTGCCGGATACTGCCATTGAGACGCTCGAAGCCATTCGGCTGTTTGTCTTTACGGCGCGCACGGCGTTCGTCGTGGCTGCGGACGAGGCCATGATCGAGTATGCCGTGCGGAAGCATTTTCCGGACTTGCCGGAGACAACGGGGCCACGCGACTACGCAAGGAACTATTTGGAGAAGCTTATCCAGATACCGTTTCGGATTCCAGCGCTGGGCGAAACCGAGACACGCATCTACGTGACTCTTTTACTCGCCGGTGCGGAAGTGGGAGAAGACGATGCGGGATATCTTGAACTCATCAAGGCAGCACGGGAGCGGCTTAAACGTCCATGGGAGAGCGCGCCATTGGACGCCGCCGCAGTCAATACAGCGCTCGGTGAAAATGCTAACAAGGCGCATAACGCGTTGATGCTAAGTGATCAGATCGGTCCTATTCTGGCGAGTGGTGCGAAGGGAAATCCTCGGCAGATTAAGCGTTTCCTCAACACGCTTCTTCTGCGGCAGAAGACGGCGGATGCGCGCGGTTTTGGCGATGAGATCAAGTTGCCGGTACTGGCGAAACTGATGCTTGCCGAGCGCTTCTTGCCCAGCCTTTTTGATCAGATCGCCACCGTTGCGGTGACGCATCCAATGGGGCGCTGCACGGACTTGGCTGCCTTGGAAAAGGTCGATGTGACGGATGACACCGACTCCCGCAATCCAAGTACCAAGCCGAAGGCGGTTGACGGGAAGGAACTCAAGGCCACTGGGGTTATTGCTGCTGCAATCACAGAGAGCGCAATTCTCACCGAATGGAAATCGTCGCAGGCGATTCTGGCTTGGGCGCGCGTGCAGCCTTCCATTGCGGAGATTGATCTTCGTCCGTATTTGTTTGTGACGAAGGATAAGAAGGACTACTTCGGGCCAGCGTCGGTGCTTGGACATCTCGCAGTGGTCGCTGAAAAATTGCTTGGTCCCAAACTTTCTGTCCAGACGCTGGAGTCGGAACTGAAGCAACTTGCCCAGCCCGAGGCGGAAAAGCTATTCGAGGCAGTGCGGACCAAGATCATGAGTGGAGACACCTTCGACAGCCAACCCGCTGGCATCGAAGGGATGGTCGTGTTGGTGAAGGCGCAACCGACTCTGCAAGGCAGACTGCTTGATTTTCTCAATGCATTGCCTAGCAGTCGGTGCGGCCCTTGGGTGGTAGGCGGCTGGCAAAGTGTGTTTAAGGACACTGACGCACTCGCTCGCCTGGATCGGTTGCTCGATGGCTGGTCCAAGGTAACGAGCAACCAGATGCTGAAGCTCGCGGCAGAGGCTGCGCTCAAGACTCCGAAGGGAGGCCGCTAATGGGTACATCGTCAGCATATGGTGGCCCCGGCGGAGGCACGCCGTTGGTTCCATCTTGGCTCGGTTCAGAGGGCGCGCCCGCTGCGCCTGACAGCACATCAGTCGGTGACCCAGTGGCACCGCCCCTCGTTCCTTCGGCACCACCGAATCGACCAGCTATACCCGCGCCGGCCGATGCCAGCCGATTCACCAGCGCACGCGGAAACTTCACTCGCTTTGCGCACTCCGGCGGCAGTGATCGCGCCAGCTTGGGCCGTGCAGTCTCAGGTTATGTGTCCACCTCATCAGGAGGTGCGCGACAAGCCGCCCAGCGCATGGGCGCCTCACGGGGCGCCGGAGCGAGGCTGCTGGGCTTTCTCACGGACGCACAGGCCCGGGGTGCCCGAGAAGCTCTACGCTCACTAAATCTGGAGGAGTTAGCCGGACGTCCAATTGCCGAAGTTTTCGTCGGCTTGGCTGACTACATCTGTCCGAGTGCTGGAACCGTCGATGAAGGCATCGCTCGGGAGGCATTCATCGAGACGATCATCGAGTTGACTACGCTCGGCGTGACGGACCTGGATGCGCTCACGCCTGACCAGATGCAGACGGTGTTCGAGCTGTACGCAACCCATGCCATCGAGGCGCGCCTGTGCAATGACATCGGAACCAAGCTCATCACCGTCCCGACCGACGCGCAAGCTGCGCTCCGTGTTCAGGGACAGTTGCGCGATTTCATTCGAAATGGCGTGAGTGATGCTTTGACTGCAGCCCGCGCTGAAACTCCGACATTGACGCAGGATCGCGTGAACTCGTTTGTCGATTCGGTATATGAACGTGCTTTCGGTATTCTCCAAGCACTCGGAAATGCGGAGGCTGACCAATGAAACGACAGTTTCTCGCCGGACGTTTCGGCCCGGATGATGTGATTGAGATCCCGAGTGCGACCGACGAACAGGTGACTCAATTACAGCTTGTTGCCGGAGAAAAGTCTCTCGACCATGGGATCGGCGGTGCGCTGACCAGTCTGAAAGGTCTGGGCGTCTTCCCTTCAGAGATCGGTATTGACCTGCTCGTTGTTGCCGCTCTTGTTCACGCGGCCGATACGCGAATCTCACGAGCCGAACAATCGCAAGACTCATGGACTCGTGAAATCAGGCTAGTTGTTCCGGTCAGTGATCCTGATCGCTGGCAGGCTGCTGCTCGCACGCTGACACGCACATTGGACTTCTTGACTGGGGATCGTTGGACGGTGGGATTCCGTCGTCGGCCCGAACGGTTTAGCAGCCTGACCACGCCGCCGGCTAGTCTGCTACCGCCGCCCTTCGACACGGTAAGCCTCTTTTCCGGCGGGCTGGACAGCTTGATTGGTGCAATTGATCTCTTGGAGAGTGGTCGCACGCCGCTCCTCATAAGCCACGCGGGCGAGGGGGCAACCAGCGATGCGCAGAACGCGCTGTTTGGTAAGTTGAAACAAAACTATAGCAGATCATCGTTTGATCGGCTACGGGTTTGGATGGCCTTCCCCGATGGTTTGGTAAAGGACGTTAGTTCTGAAAGCACGACGCGCGGTCGGTCGTTTCTGTTTTTTGCGCTCGGGGTTTTTGCCGGCACCGGTCTTGGCTCAAATTTTGTGTTGCGCGTGCCGGAGAACGGACTGATCGCTCTCAATGTCCCCTTAGACCCTCTGCGTTTAGGTTCGAATAGTACAAGGACGACTCACCCGTTCTACATGGCAAGATGGAACGATTTGCTGATCGAGTTGGGTATCGGCGGTCGCGTCGAAAATCCGTACTGGGATAAGACGAAAGGCGAGATGGCCGCTGAATGCGCAAACGGCCTTTTGTTGGGGACGGCTGCTGCGGACTCCTTGTCGTGTTCATCACCATCGAAAGCTCGGTGGCAAGGACATGGAATAGAGCATTGTGGCTATTGTCTTCCATGTCTGATTCGTCGCGCTGCGCTCGATGCGGCTTGGGGAGCCGGTCGTGATTCCACAGTCTACACTGTGCCTGACCTTCGAGCGCATACCTTGGACACGCGTGAATCGATCGGCAAGCAGGTGCGGTCTTTTCAGGTTGCGATCGAGCGTTTGCGTGGACGACCTGACTTGGCAAAGCTGCTCATTCACAAGCCTGGGTCGTTGACCGACGAAATCCCGCGACTTGATCAATTGGCCGATGTCTATCGGCGCGGCCTCGACGAAGTGGCGCGCCTGATCGATGGCGTGGACACGAGACCGAGCTGATGTCGAGGCATTCATGATCGCGACAAACGGTCTGGTGGACTTCCACTGCCATCTTGATCTGTATCCGGATCATCCGGCGGCGGTCCGGGAATCTGATGAGGCGGGTGTTTTCACGCTGGCAGTGACGACCACGCCCAGAGCGTGGCCACGCAACCATGAATTGGCGCAAGCGACGCGCCATGTGCGGGCCGCCCTTGGATTGCATCCGCAACTGGTCGCCGAACGGGCGAGCGAACTTGCGATCTGGGATGCCCATCTTTCAGAGACTCGCTATATTGGCGAGGTAGGCCTTGACGCCGGTCCACGGTTTTACAAATCATTCGAATTGCAGAAGCAGGTCTTTCAGCACGTGCTGCAGCGATGTGCCGAGGCGGGGAACAAAGTCATCACGGTGCATAGCATTCGTGCGGCAAAAGCGGTTCTGGATCACATTGAGGCATACCTGCCGCCTGCAAATGGCAAAGTCGTGCTGCACTGGTTCACCGGCACCAAGGCAGAGGCAAAGCGTGCCCTTGAGTTGGGCTGCTACTTCTCTATCAACGCAGCGATGTTGGACAACGAGCGACACTCGTCGATGGTCGCGGCCATTCCCCTTGATAGGCTGCTGACAGAGACCGACGGGCCTTTCACCAAAACGGCAGATCGGCCTTCGAAACCGGTAGACGTGGCCGTAGTTGTTGAAGCTTTGAGCCGCCTACATGGTGTTTCGTCATCGACGCTTGCGGCTACTGTCCGAAACAACCTGCGCAGCTTGCTGGGGCAGAATGGCGAAGGTGATTGATATGAACGGTCTGTTCGCCTCATGTCTTGCTGAGCGTTGTGGCAGCCGAGCTGATCGGGAGCCATCGGCTTACCACCGGGCTGGACAGTGGCAGAGTAAAATGTAACTTAGTTTGCCGTTGTTCGTTGACGATTGATGCGGTGGAGTAGTCGCCGCGCAAACTGAGTCCATTTCCCACGCCAGCAAGAGCCGTTGTTATTTGACGGTATAAATGACGGTAAAACTGAATGAGAACTATGAGCAAAGCTAGCATCCATGCGGGTTTTCAGGCGCAGGAAACAATTGAGTGGGAATGATTGCAGAACGTTTCTAATAATTAAAAAAGGCTTCCTTCAGGACGAATAATACGATAATGCGCGAGCAAGGGTATCAACAAGGTGTCACTGAAAAATAGCATTGGAATTATTCCTGTTTTGATCCGTTGTTTCTAACACTCTCTTCACAGTCTTTAATATCTTCGCTGAGTACAGCAGGCAAGTCACTGCAATCACGTATCACTTGTTGCTGAGCCTTGGTTTCTTTAGCTTTCAAGAAATGCTCAGTAGCGACGACTTTTAATTTGAATGCTCCAAAAATGAGAATTGCTATAAGCCCAAATGCAAGAATCTTTGCTTTCATATCTCCATTCCTGATTAAATCGATTTGTCTTCAGCATAACGCATCAACAAGCCGTCAACAAGAGACGCAAACCCAGCGTTAGCCCCAAGTAGTAATGTCCGATTTATCCAAAGCGGCGTACCATTTGGTCAACCTTCAATCGGCAGCAACACGGAAAGCCGCTGAATGAATTATTTGGGTTTAACGGCGCCTCTAAAAATTCAAAGCTCTAAACAAGACAAGACGGGAACAAAAAATGTAGCTGCGGCATATGATTGATATGTAAAGAAACATTTTTTGTAAGCAACGAAGTATTGTGACGAAATCTGGATTTTTAGAGATACCCTTAATTCAGAACCACAAGTGATGCACCTAATAGCAAAACAAACAGGAGAACGATGACCACGAGCGCAATAGTAATCTGCTTGTTCATACGGGCTTGCTCTTGCGGCGTATACCCACCCTTTGTTATAGTTTTTTCCTGCCGCCGCATAGCTTCCTCCTGTTGCCCGCGCCGGAGGCTTTCTTCAGCTCGCGCTTTCATTGCAGCTTCGGCAGCAGATGATTTTGGCATATCGACCTTCAACTGCTCGACCCGGAACTTGGTGTAGATTGTGCGAGCTCTGAAATCATCGCCATCAGATTCAACCGTTGCTTTTAACCAAAGCCCCTGCTTGATCTGGCCGGCAACAATTTCAGCGGCAACTTGCTCGTACAGCGCCTCCTCGGCTGGTTCAATGCGGAAATTTCTGCTCATCTCATTTGCAATCTATTGGATGTCTCTAATAATTTGAAGCTCTAAGCAGACAGGACAAGAATATAGTCGTGGCATACAGTGCTTACATCATTCTTTTTTGGCAACGGACTATTATAACGAAATCCGGATTGTTACAAGCGCGCTACAAATAGCATGGCCAGGCGCAATTAAGGATATCAACAAAGCGTCACGGATAAAATGAAATCGGGATCAGATAGCAATTACTCCAGAATGCCAGGAAGAAACCAACAGGCAAAAAAAACCACAAAGGAACATTCGTCCCTATGTGGCTTAATGTAAGGCTCTGTCTACTTAGGAAGTCTTGCTGCGACGGCGCGCCATGAAACCCATCAGGCCCAAGCCAGCCAGAAACATGGCATAGGTTTCTGGTTCGGGGACAGCCGAAACAGAAACATTATCCAGCGAACCACCATAAGAGTCATTGGTACCAACAGCTGAGAACTGCAGAACGGTCGATGCTGCAGTGGCCTGAACGCTGAATCCATAATGAGTCCAGACATTACCACTGTTACCGATACCTGTAGCTGTAACAGTGGTAACCGTGCCACCATCCCAGGAAACATTTATTGGATTGGACTCTAAGCTTACACTCTCTCTTGGAGAATACCAAAAACTCAAGTCATAATATTGACCAGCTACAGTAGTAATAGTCTGAAACATAACAGTATTGTTGTTTGAGTCAAGCTCAACAAAATTACTGCCATCCTGCGCTGCGCCCGCAACATTGTTTCTTATCTCAATACCCGGTCCAGAAAAAACTGTCCAACCGGGTACTACAGGAATGGACCAAGTATTTGAAGTCTGAAGTGGATCTTCAAAACTACCATTCGTTACAAGATTAGTAGCCGCATGGGACAGAGAAGGTACGGCTATCAAAACGGCTGCAAAGAGAATTTTTTTCATTGTCACATTCCTTATTTAAGGCAGGCTTTTAGGCAATATCAAGATGTATTGAATTGAGAAAGTAAAAACCATGCCGCTTGCTGCTGCTTATTATTGTAAGCATTCCTGAGTAAGCTTTTTTACTCCTGAACTTGTCACAGCCCTTGCTCCTCTTAATATCCTGACCCGTGTCGCAATAAAGTGACTCCGGATCAGGCTCTGCTTAAGAGTTCTTGCTGCGACGGCGTGCCATGAAGCCCATCAGACCCAGACCAGCCAGGAACATGGCATAGGTTTCGGGTTCAGGAACTTGAGTTATCGTTATCGGCATCGATGTAACCGCACCGACATGATGATCGTTTCCATTGGTGAAGCGTCCTTTTACGCTAGCTTCATCAATGCCTGTAAATAGCGCACCATGGGCCATGGAAATATCAAACACCCACGAGTAGGTGCTACCATCGACCAGCGCGCCATCGGTGAAGGTTGTGACATCTGCACACAAGAAACCGCCGCCAGACCCACTGCACCCTCCGTTATTGAGTCCGCCTGTTTGTAAAATCCATGGTCCAACAGCTGGTCCAGTGACCGAATTGCCAGTAACTGAGCTAGCTACCTTGATCGAAACCGAATCCAGATAACTACCCGATACAGCAGCGTCAGGTGTACTGGTATCAACTGTAAGCGTAAATAGAAACTGATCAATCGCCGCCGATGGGTTGAGATCAACGCCATTGGTCGTCAGCGTCCAGGTTGTTCCGTTGAAGCTGTCAACAGCAGCGGCAGGACCAGCAGCTGCACACCCCAAAGCAACAAAACCGCTAATCAAGGTTGATTTAAATAACTTATTCATAATATTAGACTCCTTATTATTTATAGAAATATGAAACAAAATTAACCAAATCTATAAGGTCTTGGTACGTTTTAAATATTAATTCTTAGGTTTGGAATTGTCATGGGTCATTACTACTTATTTAAATAGTAGAAATACACTACAAAAGCGGCAATAGAGTAGGTCATTTATACTATGCCACCACATAGCATGGCCTTTTTTGTTCAGGGTACCTCTGAACAAATACTACAAACACATGACAGTATAAACTCCTTTCGATGCAAGGATGATGAAATCGCATGACCCGAAAAGAATGATCTGCTTACCTGCTCAGCAAAAAGCTTGCCGAAATGCTACCCATATTAAATCAGTATGTTGGCAAAGGCTTCGACATAACCAATGACTTGCCCAGCGTCCTTTGCTGGGTTAGTCAGATGGCTAGTAGTCACATCAAGCTCTGATGGAACAACCAAGTATTGACTAAGCACGATAACCCCTTGCCAAGTCACTACTTAATCCCGAACGGACTGAATTAATCTGCGTTTCCTTAGGTTTCAAGAAGTCGGTTAGCGACTACCGGAACCGACTATCGAAACCGATTATTTCTTACCAGGCAGCACCGACATATAAGCATCAGCAGGCTTGGTAACCGTTGCTGCCTTGGCAGCCGCAGCAGATTTGGCGGCTTCAACCGGCTTGGTCACTTCGGCGGCCTTGGCAGCGGCAGCAGACTTGGCAGCATCAACCGGCCTGGTCACTTCGGCAGCCTTGGCAGCAGCAGAGGACTTGGCCGCATCGACCGGCTTCATGGCTTCTGCCGTGGCTGCAGATTTGGCGGCAGCAGCAGACTTTCCTGCTTCGGCAGTTGCAGCAGACTTGGCGGCATCAAGCGGATTGCCGGCAACAGCACTAAAACTCAGGATGGATGAGAGGGCAGTCACGATCAGGGCGGGAAGAAAACGTTTCATTTTTTTACTCCTTGGGTAGACGCTATTGAAAATCAGGATTGATTGCAAGCAAAGCACGTTCAGACACATTTTCTACGACAGCTTTGTGAGCAACAAAGCAATGTGATGAAATCTGAATTTTTAGAGATGCCCTACTATCAAAGGGTAGGACAGACTCGTCCGACCTTCAAGATTAAACGTACAGTAATTATCACCGTTGACAGTGATCATAAAAAAACCGCTTAATGGCAGAGACCACTCGCGAAGACTATTTACTACCCCTCAAAGCGCTGCCCGGGAATGCTGATCCGGTCCCATTTCTCCGTTCAATGACTCGGGTACAAGTTTGGTCGGCTGCATTTGACTATTCCAACCTCCAAAACATCTGGAAACAAATGGCCGTGTGCAATACTTTTGCTGATGACATAACCCGGCATAAACTACTGCACCCTCACGAGATATGACTCCCAGCGTGCAGTGGATAATCTCAACCAAAGACCGCGTAAAGTGCTGGGATGTGGAGGCACATTGGGGTATTCTTCACGAAAATGGTCGTTCTATTCGGGAAACACGTCGGTGCTGAGCTTGAGGGTAACCTCGAAACCATAATGGCACCATGACTGTTGCTGCCGTTCTAAACACGAGTTTATCGACAGTGCAGAAACGGGAAGTCGGCGAAAAACACCCCAGCGAGCCTTCACAAAAATTCCTGAATTCGCTGGGAAGAAAAGGGCTTGAAGCCCTGATTTGACTTGGTACATATGTTACAACTACTGTCGGCAAATCTACCGATTCCAAGGAAAGCTGTCTACCTACAACAAAGTTTGGCACTCGACAACAAAGGAGGAGTTAATGGATCAAGGCACCGCACTCGAACGCGTCAACTATTTTCATGGTCAGCTACTTTCTGTTTCCGACATGAAGGCGGAGCAGGAGTACTTCCTGGCAAAACTTCGGCGTCATAACCGGCATCTTCACGGCTGGGGGGTTGTAAGTGGGCTCAAAGTAACGATTGGGAATTCCTCGGAGATTGTTGTCGAACCCGGTGTGGCAATCGACTGTGCCGGAAACGAGATATACGTGTGCACCCAATTGAGACTCAAGATTCCAATGAATCTGGATGTGCACTTCGTGGTTCTTCAGTATACCGAGACCAAAATTTCTCCGATACCCACTGCTTTAGATTCGGCAGTCACAATAGTAGAAGAGCAGACGTTCACGAGAATCAGAGAGGGATTTCTCATAGACATCGTGGATGTTGATCCCCTGTCCGGCCATCAAGGCGAAGGCGTGGGAACACCCGGTTGTGGCAGCCTGCACCAAATTTGCATCGCCTGTCTCAAGAAGGGCCTCCGCGGCTGGAAGATCGAGCTAAAAGGGCGCCGCCGTACCTAACACTCAAGTGGGACTGCGCTCAAAAGTCTTGCTTCAGAAGCCGCTATTCGATCGATACCTGAAACTGGAGAATTTCATTTTTACAAAAAAGCACTTGGCATTACTGGTCAGCAGCGTCCTGATCGTTGTAACAATGGATGCCGTGGCTACCCAGGGTCCGAGCAGCTCCCAGGCCCCCTACGTGAACGCCATCGCTCCTGGCGTTAAGTTCACCTCCATCCTGACCGCCGGCGATGCCGCCCACAACGGCTATCGCATGACCGGCATTCCTGATGGCTTGGGCGCATACGATAATGACGATGGCACCATCACAGTGCTGATGAACCATGAGATCAATAGCGCTAACGGTACTGTTCGCAGCCACGGCGCCAAGGGCGCTTTCGTTTCTGAATGGGTCATCAATAAGCGCACTTTGCGCGCGCTCTCCGGTAGGGACCTGATCAAGAAGGTCTTTGGTTGGAACCTGGCTACCCAGCAATCCGACAACTTGACTAGCACGATCGCATTCAGCAAATTCTGTTCGGCCGATCTGGCCAGCCCATGGGCGTTCTTCAACCCCAGTAGCGGCTTAGGCAGCCATGCCCGTATTCTCCTGAATGGTGAAGAGGGTAGTGCGACAGGCTACGCCATTGCACACATCGCTACTGGCCCCAACAAGGGTAGCAGCTTTGTTCTGGGCAAGTTCAATACCGCCACCAACGGTTCCGGTGGCACCGACGTAGGCGCCTGGGAAAATCTGCTGGCCAGCCCATTCCCCCAGGACAAGACCGTGGTCATCGGTAACAATGACGGCGGCACCGGCATCATGCACAACTCCCTGGTGGTTTATGCGGGCACCAAGACCCATAGCGGCAGTGAAGCCGACAAGGCCGGACTGACCAACGGCGTGACCAAATTCATAAGCGTTGGCGGCATCGTCAACGAAATCAGCAATGCTGTTACCCGCGCCAGCGGCATCGTATCCGGCACGCGTTTCAGCCTGAGCGACACCGCTTCCACCCACTTCTCCCGTCCGGAAGATGGCGCCTGGAATCCGCACAAATCCAACGAGTATTATTTCGTCACCACCGACCAGCTCGACCAGACCGATCTGATCGGCGGCACGCAGAAAGGCGGCACCCGCCTGTGGCGCCTGACTTTCGATGACATTAAGAATGTCGATGCTGGCGGCACGATTGATATCCTGCTTGATTCGGCCAACTTGACCGGCGGTCTGGGTATTGATAAGCCCAATATGTTTGACAACATCTCCGTGAACGCCGATGGCACCATCACGTTACAGGAAGACGCAGGCAACGCTGAGCACAATGGCAAAATGTGGCAATTCGATCCGACCAATGGCAGCTTCACCTTGCTCTCCAAGTTCGATCCGGCGCTGTTCGGTGACATTGTCAGCGGCAACTTTGTTGCGGGCACACATACCAAAGACGAAGAAACCTCGGGCGTGATCGACATCACCAATATACTGAACCGCAACGATGGCATGAAGTACCAGTTGCTCGTAGTACAAAACCATACTACCGCCGCAAGCCTGAAAGCCATCGGCGCCATGGATGCTGAGGCCGATTCAGTTGCCATCTATCAGGGTGGTCAACTGATCTTGATGTCGATGCCCCTGGCCTATGCTGAGCGCTGACAGGTCAGGCGCAACATGAGTATCATCGGACTCACCGGTGAAACCTGAAATCCATAATACTCGTAGAACTGTTTGGCTCGCTCATGCAGTGCATGCACCAACAGCGCTCTGACGCCAACATTATGAGACACGGCAACCGCACGATTGACGGCATCCTGCAGCAAGGACGCACCCAAGTGCATACCTTGAATCCGATGATCGACGGCAAGCCGTGCCAGCACCATCACCGGGACGGGGTCCGGCATATTGCGCCGCACTGAACTCATGGCCATCTGGTGCGAGACAGCGCCAGCAGCCATAGCGTAGTAGCCGCAGATGTGATTGTCCTGATCGGCCACAACAAACGTGCGGCTGGCACCGCTCATCTGGTTGGTCATGGCCCGACGCTTGAGCCACTCATCGAGCACCGCCTCGCCACACTCGAATGCATCCAGATGATGCGAAGCCGATAGAGGCTCCGGTGCACTAAGTTGCAAACTCATTTCCTGGCAGCTTTGGCCTTCCAGGGAGCCTTAACCGCCATAAGGCGCTCAAGACCCGGGTTATGGGCAGGTGGTGCGTCGAGCGTTTTGGTGAACTGACGGAGCTTCTCGTCGTCCAGCCCGAAAAAAACCTGGTCGAGCACCACCGACTGCGCCTTGTCACAAGCAGCTTCGAGCATAAAGTCCGAGCGGTTCTTGCCGAGCAATTGCGCGGCGTAATCGATGAGATCCCGCTGCTCGGCCAGAGCGCGCAGGTTGATCGCAGTATCACGCATAAATCTCTCCTTCATACACAACAGATACACGCATCCTACTGTGGTGTGTAGCTGTTGTCAATACACGATAAATACAAAGATTGATCTCTGACTCCTACCGCGCAATCGTTCGTCAGTACGCCAAAGATGTGGTGGCCAACCATAAAAAAACCGCTCAACCCCGAAAAGGGTTAAGCGGTTGGATCAGTTTAACCAATTACCTGAATTCACATGGGCACGCAACCATAAGCACGCAGAACTGGTGCACCCATATTTTCAAACGAAAAGATTAAATGTAAGTAATTATCGTGCCGCCCATCAGATCCGCTGTTGATTGGAAGCCGTTAGCTGAATATTGGCCAATAAGATTGATATTAGCCGTATCAACACCATCACTGACAGTCAAGGTTCCGCCAGCTCCATCTGCATTGGCTGCATAGCTCATTTGCAGATAGAACAAATCAATATCAGCAAAATCCAGAACATCATCGGCATTCAACCCCATCACCGATCCGGTAAATAGATCCGAATCAGCAATCTTTATGGTACCGCTGGCAGTATTGGACAAAGTGACATTGGTTGAAGCAGCGCTGTTAAACTCAATCGTGGCAACACCATCGATCTGCGCATTTCCACCGCTCGTAGCACCGTGCAGGACAATATCGCCACCGTTCGCCCATAATAGGCCAGTGTCGGTGTTGGCAACATCGGAATAAATCAGCAAGCCACCGCTACCGCTTGACTCCAGCGTGCCGGAGTTGGTGATGACATTGGCACCGGTATCGATCACCAGCGCGTTGCTGACATCGGCGAGAATCATACTGCGGTTATCCAGCCTCAGCTGCCCCCCACCCAACTGCCCGGCACCGGAGATGGTGTTATCCAGGTTGATGAGCACGGTGTCAGTGCTGCCGCCAAAGATCATGTTGCCCGTGCTGTCGGAAAGAACAACTTGTCCGGCACCACTGAGCGTCACGCCCCGGAACAGAATTTCGAGATCGGTTTCTCTACCGCTGGAACCCAGTACGATAGTGCCGCTGTTCACGATGCTGCCGCCGAACGGCATAATGGCGCCGTCAGCTATCGAGATGGTACCGGTGTTAATCGTAACCGGGTCAATATCGAACCGGAAGTTACCTGCACTCAATGCAGTCGCATCCACGCCCTTGACCATAATGGTCTCGCTCGTGCCGATAGTAATAACCGCGTTGCCGTTCGCATCATTAGCGATAGTCAAATCCGCAAAACCAGCCACCCCTGCAAACCCGATCAGGTCAATCTTATCCGCCAAGGTATCGAAGCTATAGATGATGTTATTGCCGATTGGTTGGGCAAACACAAACAAATCGTTTCCGCTGGAACCGGTCAGGTTGTCGTCGCTGGACAAGGCGAAGATCGGGTTGTCGGGCGCATAGGCTTCAACATTGTTGGTGATCATGGCGAGTCCGGTGCCGCCGGAGGAATCGGTCCAGGTTTGCGACATGCGCAACAAAACCGCACCTATATAGTCCACGGGTGTGGTGATGGTAAGCGCAGTGACATCGTTGGTTTGCACCGTCCAGGTGCCATCGCCATTGTCAGCGCCCTCGCTCAGCGTCCAGTCGGCGGGAACACCGCTGATGTTCACCGTAACCGCACCAACATGATCTTCTGGATTGGTCAGGCCGAGGTTGATGGCTTCGCCAGCTACGCCTGCAGGTGCGATGCCTGCACCGCTGATGTTGGTCAAAGTTACGCCTACCAGATCGATCAGAATATCGTTGGCGAGGGACTGTCCATTGGCAACCTGCTCGAAAACATAAGTGTGAGCCGTTCCGCCGATGTTCGCGACGAATGCCATCGCAGCCCCGGTGCCACTGGCAAGATCATTAATATGTAGATATTCAACAACGGCCGCGACATCCGCCAGCGACGCCAAACTCAGCGCATTAGCAAATGTATCGTTGTCATCAAACGTAATTATTCCGTTTGATATGGCATGCGATTTCACCGTTTGACTACTGATCGTCAAAGCAGTATTCACACCATCTGTCCCAGAGGTATTGGCTCGTATGGTCGTGCTTGGCAGGTCTAAGATATCGGATGCAAAGTCGGTGATAACGTCATATCCGGTAATCGTGCCAGCATTCCCGGAACCACCTGTAGTGCCTGGAGAACCCGCGCTACCTATAGTAAACGTGTCAACGCCAGCGCCTCCAGTCATCGTGTCGGCACCCGACCCGCCTGTGATCGTATCGGCACCCGACCCGCCTGTGATCGTATCAACACCCGAGCTGCCAGTGATATTAAAGCCTTCAGTCTGATTGCTCAGATTAAGGGTCAGACCGGATGTGGTTAGCGTCACGTTCTCGATGATCACGATCTGTCCATTACTGCTACTGGTGAAGTTCGCTCCCACCTGCAATGTATCAGTACCGGTACCGCCATTCAGCACGATGTCGTTTTGAGCACCAACGATGATGTCGTTGCCAGAGTTGCCGATGATGTAGTCCTTACCCGTACCGCCAGTCAGTGTCTTTCCAGTAATCTGGCTATTGATGATGATGGAATCGCCGCTGCCAGCCGCAGTCAATGTGGGACCACTTGTTGCCTGGTTGGTGTAAGTCACAGTGGTCGCAGGCGTGCTGGACAAACTACCATCGGTTGCCGTGACAGAAACTGCACCGGTCAGCGTGCCATCATCGGTAATGGTCAGAGTGCCTACAGTACCGACATTTGCCGCACCGATATTAGCGCTGCCAACGCTTGTGAGTCCTGAGCTTGTGACGAATGTATTGACACCAACTGCTGCGCTGTCCACATCAGCAAAGTAAGCAGAAAGAGCAGCTTCGGTAAATGTTACCGCCGCATTTGTGCCGGTATTGCTCACGATGGTAAGTGTGCTGGATGTTGCGGCAAACGTTGGAGCCTCGTTTACATTGCTCACCGCAATGCTGAAGATGTCGCTGGCGGTCGAACCATCAGAGCTGGTCGCCAGCACGGTGATGTTGTGGCTGGTGGCGGTTTCGTAATCGAGCGCGCCCGCA
>VFJL01000070.1 GCA_009886095.1 Nitrosomonadales bacterium
ACCCATTGCATGGGCTAACACCCGCGCATGGAAGGAAGGGCTGATACGGGCAGGCATAGCGGATTTCAGATGGCACGATCTGCGCCATACCTGGGCAAGTTGGTTAGCGCAACAAGGCACGCCCATGAATGTATTGCAGGAACTCGGTGGATGGGAATCGGAAGAGATGGTGAGGCGCTATGCTCACCTGTCAAAACCGCAACTCATGCAGCATTCCGAGTTGGTGTCGAATGTTCTCGATGGCACAATTTTGGCACATCAGGAAAAAAGAAGGGGCCAGCAGTTACGCTAACCCCTTGATTAATGGTGGGCCGTGTCGGATTTGAACCGACGACCTACGGATTAAGAGTCCGCTGCTCTACCAGCTGAGCTAACGACCCGGAATGAACCGGAATGTTCTGAGGCAAGTAGTGGGTGAGAACAATCACATCACACCCTGAAAGCCCTACTGTTGCTTGCTGTAGACTGTTATCTGTTCGCCATATCCCCCGAAAATTATCCCGAGCTATTGATGGTAAAGTGCTTGATGGGGGTGCATTCTATCAAACTTCCGGCACTTCCCATGATTTTCTGCTCCACCTACTTTTGTTATACACACAAAAAAACAGCTCCTCTTCTTATTTCAGTGCGCTTCTGAAAATCAGGATTTTGTTGCTACAGCTATCCCTGCGAATTCATTTTTCCAGCATTCTCTATCTCCGATAAAAATCACCATTAACTTTTTCTGCGCGCTACAGTGCCTTGTGACGTAATCTGTCGTCAATATTTCGGTAAGATTTTCGGTACAATTATTCGAGATAACAAGATATTAATAGGGCATATTTGTCAAACAGCACGCCAAACAAAACTATGGCATTATTACGAACCATTGTATTTCCAGCTTGAATCTGTCAATCAAAAAAGGAGGCGTCGCGATGAAAATAGATTGGACCCTGGTAATTATGACCGTGATTGTTCTGGTTTCAATCTCAAGCTTTGGGCTCTTTAACCGATGGTTCCTGGTCGGCTAGTCAGGACCAACACGAGCGCCAGACGATGATCGACAAAGCTCACGATCTGCCGGCAGTAGGACAATGTCAGATGTTGAAGCCACCTCGCTCATAAAACCTGGCTGTCATAACTGGCATCTTCGATCACGACACGGGAAGGAGAAGAAGGAATAAACCTGCGCTTCCCTGGTGAAATATTACGTTGTGGCAGAAAATTTAGAGGGCCTGCGGGATACCGTGCAAAAACATCAGGCGCTAAAAATGAAAAGCCACAATGGAGCATCTACCCCTATGTGGCTTGGAATCAACCTTAACCTCAGCTTACTCATAAGTCAGCGTTTACTGAAACACATGTTCATTATTTCATGCCGGTTTCAGCACCGTTTTTGTAGCCATAATTCTTGACTACTGAGTAAGCAGTCTTGCAACAACCCCATTAGGCTAAGGCTAGCCAGGAACATGGCGTAAAGTTTAGGGCCCCGGCACGGGGATCATCAGGAAGGCGCGATCTACCCCTAGGTTGGTATTGTGCGCCCATCCAACAATCCATCCGTTATCATTGATACCAGTTGCCTCGCTCAATACCCAACCTGCATTCACCGTATTGGCATCCAGAAAACTATTGAGGTCAGTCATTGTGGTGCCATTCCACAAAGTGGCATGAGTAGCAGTATCGCCGGGGAGAGAGGAATACCCTGCCACTTGGCCTGCATTATTGATGGCAAAAGCAGCGCTGTAAGTTCCACCCAGCGTGCCCAAATCAGTCGCCGTCGCACCACTCCACAGACAGGCGCGATAGGCTCCGTCGCTGTTCTGGGCCTCCCCTACCACTTGACCGGCATTGTTAATGGCAAAAGCGGCACTATAAGTCCCACCCAATGCACCAAGGTCGGTCATCGTGGTGCCGTTCCACCGGAAAGCGCGATAAGCCCCGGCACCGTTCTGAGCCCATCCTGCCACTTGGCCAAGATTGTTGATGGTGCGGGCGGCGCTAAGAGTCCCACCCAGCGTACCTAAGTCGGTCGCCGTGGTACCATTCCATAGGGTCGCATGATAGGCAGCGTTGCCAGTAGTATAGGCAAATCCCGTCACCAGGCCAGCATTGTTAATAGCAGTAGCAAAACTGAAAGTTCCACCCAACGGCGCGCCCAAGTCGGTCGCTATGGCGCCGTTCCACAGAGTGGCGTGAGTGGCAGCATCGCCAGGGAGCGAGGAATGCCCTGCTACTTGGCTAGTATTATTAATTGCCCTGGCGGCGCTTAGAGTTCCACCCAGCGTGCCAAGGTCAGTCGCCGTGGTGCCATTCCATAGGGTAGCGTGATAGGCAGCGTCGTTGAGTGTGAAGGCATCCCCTGTCACTTGGCCAGAATTATTGACGGCGAAGCCGTGGCTGTAAGTGCCGCCCAGCGTGCCAAGGTCGAAAAAGGTATAACCACTGGCGTTGACCGCGCTTCCACCGATCAATAAAACACCTGCGGTGAGTAGTCCAAGACAGGATAATTTAGCGTTCATTTGATCTCCTCGATAACGATAAAGTGATTCCGGAAAATTGACCGAATAGATTAAGTTGCTTCCGGCAGAGCCGGAGGTAACTTAATTGCTGCCCTTTTAAGCATTTATTATCAAAAATAGTTTTACAAGAGACTCTATATATAGAACATTTATCCCAAATAATCTATTAGCCGATTTTCGCCTGAATTGACCATCCCTATCGCAGTCAACGCCATATCTCCCTCATGTCATGGTGCAAGATACCAACAATCGTTAGCGGCCATGGAATACTTAACCCGCATACTAATTTTTAGATACCTTCAAGGTTTGCTGTCTACACGCCTGACGGACTTCGCATTACCCGTATCAAGAAACCAGCAGCAGTACCTAAATCTATTTATTACTTAGATTGCCTCTGTGCTGCCGCAACCATTTCGGGTTGCTTCAGGATTTCCTTGGCAGGCTCATCTCCCTGCGCCGCAGCCAGGAGAAACCACTTCAGGGCTTCCTGATCATCCCGGGTTATGCCTTCACCACGGAGATACATCGCACCAAGGTTATATTGTGCATTCACATCCCCCTGATCGGCAGCCAGACGAAACCACCTCAAGGCTTCTTGATCATCCCGGATTATGCCTTCGCCACGGAGATACATCCAGCCAAGGCTATATTGCGCCTTTGCATACCCCTGCACTGCAGCCAGGTGAAACCACTTCAGGGCTTCCGGATAATCCTGAGCTATGCCTTTGCCATGGTAGAACATCCAACCAAGGCTATTTTGCATTTTTGCATCTCCCTTCGCTGCAGCCAGACGATACCACTTCAGGGCTTCCTGATAATCCTGGGTTATGCCTTCACCATTGGAATAAATCCAACCGAGTGCATATTGCGCGTCTGCATGCCCCTGCACCGCAGCCAGGCGATACCACTTCAGGGCTTCCTGATAGCCTTGAGGTGCACCTTTGCCATTTTCATACATCATGCCCAAGCTATACCGTGCGCGCATATGCCCCTTTGCCGCAGCCAGACGGAACCACTTCGCGGCCGTCTGATAGTCCTGGCTTGCACCTCTGCCATTTTCATACATCCAACCAAGACTATATTGCGCATTTGTATACCCCTGCGCCGCCGCCAGACGGAACCACTTCAAAGCCTCCTGATAATCCTTGGGTACGCCTTTGCCATTGAGAGACATCCGGCCAAGGTTAAATTGTGCGCCGGCATCTCCCTCCGCTGCCAACGGCCTGAATATCCTGATGGCTTGTGCATAATCCCCTTTACTGTAGGCTATTATCCCATCATCGAAAGGCGCTGCAGTTGCAGCGCTGGCACCAAGCATGCAGCCTATGCAGGCAGCAGTGATCCAGCGTTGAAAGGTCATGATGTTGTGGTGCCGCATGATGCCGTGTGCAGGGATGAACATTCAGACTACCTCTCCAGAAACTTAAGCCATCAATCAAAAAGATCGTATATTGCGTTGCGATGATACCAAACACGGGTGAGCCAGACGAGATGTGTTCAATTATTCTATCGTAGCCAATGCTGTTTTCTCCCCATATTGGTATCATTGATACTACAAGATACCAACGATAATACCAATGTTTATTGATAGAGATATTTGTTGGCAGATCGCAACAAATTTACCAGGATACCCTCCCCTGCACCCCACAAACCGTACACTCTACCCCGTCCAACTGCCGGGTTTAGGATAATCAATTACTTGGTTGCTTCTGTTTGCCACCTCCCACAGGCGAATCTCCAAAGACTCTCGATTGCACTGTTAGGCAGGACAGGTAACCAGTCACTGCTTTCGTTGTCATTATGAAGTATATTGCCTCTGCCCATATTTTCAGAGTGTACAGATAAATAACGTGTCCGACTTTTCTCTTCCTTGCAGTCATATTCATTTTGTTCCATCATTGACATGAATTCCATGCCCCTGCTTCCCCGAACCGTTTTGTAGTCAGACAGACTCCACATTTTCACCCTGTTGCCCGTTTTGTCAATGGTGGCTTGATCTGCGTATAAGGTTACGGTTTCATTAGAGGTAGTGCCAACCTCAACCCATTCCGCCACCGCACCGCTGCTCACAACTGCCAGCAACACCATCAAAATAGCTTTATGCATTGCGACTACCCATATTTGCTTCGTCGTAAACCAGTTATTCATCAACCCATACTCCAAGACTAAATGCTCAGCAGTATTCGAGCATATGTGCCCGAACTATCAAGGTGAAGGGCAGAGAGTCCGTTTGGGGAATCTGACGGGATGCTCCCCATTCCGACCAGAAATATTTCAATCCGGGCCGCCCCCTCTTTTTTACCGACATCACATTTCTGTAACAAACTCCGTGTATGGTCACGGTAATATGAATTTTTCTGCCGCAAAGATTTTTGATCGTGCAATCAATCTGCTATTCGGGATACTGCTGCTATTTATCACCATCGGGGTTACTGCCGGGGTTGTTAATTTATTCTTGCAACTCGGCGATCTGTTAACGAATACCGATATCACGCGCCATTATGTTCGACTTGTTTCCGATGTCTTGACCTTGTTCGTACTGATCGAGCTTTCGCGTTCCCTTGTCTCCCATTTTGACGAGCATCGCCTGCGCCTGACATTTATTGCAGACGCCGGCATTGTATTCGTTCTGCGCGAAATAATGATTAAGCTATTTGAACATAAGATTGCAGCGGATGAGATTTACGCTTTGAGTGCGTTACTACTGGTGCTGGGCTGTCTGCGCACCGCAGCGGTGCTGGTCTATCAGCGCGAGAAACGGCTGCTGGCGAAGGAAAACAGGATAAAACAGCTAATGCCACGCACCCCCCAAAATTAGCTGGTCATGCGGGCTTCTTCGCTTGCTCCACCAGATACAGCCAAGTTTCGACTACAGTATCCGGGTTGAGCGAAAGGGTACCAATCCCCTCTTCCATTAGCCATTTTGCCAGATCGGGATGATCCGATGGTCCCTGTCCGCAAATACCGATATATTTTCCAGCTTTATGGCACGCCTGAATGGCCAGGTGCAGCAAGGCCTTTACTGCCGGGTCGCGCTCGTCAAAGGAACCGGCGATTAGACTGGAATCGCGATCCAACCCCAAGGTTAGCTGAGTGAGATCATTCGAACCGATAGAAAAACCGTCGAAGTACTCCAGAAATTGATCCGCCAGCAACGCATTGGATGGAATTTCACACATCATGATTAGCCGCAATCCGTTCTCGCCTCGCCGCAAGCCATTGGCTGCCAGCAATTCTACTACACGCCGAGCTTCGATTAAGGTGCGTACAAACGGAATCATGATTTCTACATTGATGAGCCCCATTTCATCACGCACTTTTTTCAGTGCCCGGCATTCCAGTTCAAAACAATCACGGAAGGTTTCGGATACATAGCGCGAAGCCCCACGAAAGCCCAGCATCGGGTTCTCTTCTTTGGGTTCGTAGCGTTGCCCACCAATGAGGCTGGAGTACTCATTGGACTTGAAATCTGACATACGCACGATCACTGGCTTGGGGAAAAATGCCGCGCCCAGCGTAGCAATGCCCTCGGTAAGTTTTCCCACATAAAAACTCACTGGATCGCGGTAACCTGAACACTGATTTTCCACTTCCCGTTTCAAATCTGCCGGAATATTTGGGTAATCCAGTACCGTCTTCGGATGGATGCCGATCATGCGGGCGATGATGAATTCCAGTCGTGCCAGTCCCACGCCATCATTGGGCAGGCGCTGGAAAGTAAATGCCAGTTCCGGGTTACCCACATTCATGGCGATCTTTACCGGCGGCTTCGGCATGGTTTCCAAGGCAAGGTCAATCACTTCAACTTCCAGCACACCGCAATAAACATTACCGGTATCGCCCTCGGTGCAGGACACTGTGACCATTTGGTTTTCAGATAATAAATTAGTAGCATCACCGCACCCAACCACTGCCGGGATACCCAGTTCGCGTGCAACAATGGCAGCGTGGCAGGTGCGTCCACCGCGATTGGTGACAATAGCGGCAGCACGCTTCATTACCGGCTCCCAGTCAGGATCCGTCATGTCGGTTACCAACACATCTCCCTGCTGTACTCGTGACATCTCTCTTGCATTGAGGATCAACCGCACCGGTCCGATGCCTACCTTCTGACCAATGGCACGGCCCGTCACCAATATTTCCGATCTGGTTTTCAGGCGATAACGCCGTAGCATTTTTAGCGTGGCATGGGCCTGCACCGTCTCAGGCCGCGCCTGCAAGATATAGAGTTTGCCATCGGCGCCGTCTTTACCCCATTCGATATCCATCGGCCTTTGATAATGCCGTTCAATAGCAAGCGCATAGCGGGCAAGCTCTTCCACCTCCGCATCGGTAATGGAAAAGCGTTTTCGCTCAGCTTCATCCACCTGCAGTGTTGTCACCGAACGGTTGACCTCACGATTAGCGGTGAATTGCATTTTGATGAGCTTGGAACCTAAATTGCGCCGCAATATCGCTGGTCTGCCTTGCTGCAGCGCAGGTTTATACACGTAGAACTCATCAGGATTTACCGCACCCTGCACTATGGTTTCCCCAAGACCGTAGGAAGACGTTATAAATACCACCTGATCGAAACCGGATTCGGTGTCGAGCGTGAATATCACGCCGGCAGCACCGATATCGCTACGCACCATGCGCTGCACCCCAGCAGACAGTGCGACTTCGGCATGAATGAAGCCTCGGTGGACACGATAGGAAATAGCGCGGTCATTGTAGAGCGAGGCAAATACGTGCTTGACTGCTTCCAGCAGATTATCCAGCCCATGAATATTGAGAAAAGTTTCCTGCTGTCCGGCAAAGGATGCATCGGCCAAATCTTCGGCAGTAGCTGAAGAACGCACTGCCACGGAAATATCACCAACTGTGGCTTGCTCCAGCATCTTCTCGTAAGCGGCAGCGATTTCCTTTTTCAGTCTGGGCGGCAGCGGTGTTGCCAAGATCCAGTTACGAATTTGTGCGCCAATTTCAGCTAGTGACGTGATATCTTTAATATCCAGCGGAGCAAGTATTTCTTCGATACGCTGTGCCAGACCACCCTGCACTAGGAAATCCCGATAGGCATCGGCCGTCGTGGCAAAGCCACCAGGAACTCGCACCCCGGCATGGGACAACTGACTGATCATCTCTCCGAGCGAGGCATTCTTGCCGCCAACACTACTCACATCGGTCATACGCAGCTCGTCGAACCAGATCACGTATTTGGAATCTTCCATTTTTCACTCCTGCGGGCCAGCGTCCGTCGGCATCGCGACCGAGCATGATTGTATTATTTATCGAAACACGATATTTTGATTGTAGCTGAACATTCTTGGCATATTGCAGCTAATCAGTCTCTTTAACCCAGATAATTCATTAGAATGCGAAGTGATGGTGAGGCAGGGTGCGAAACAGTTTTGCCGATTGGGAGAAGTCCATAGCCGGTCTATGAACACCAAGTAAGCAGCGGAAAGGCCGCAGCACTCGTATAGGATCAGAGAGCCATCTGATGAATTATCTCGGTTGAATAATTCAAAGTTCCAAACAAAACAAAGCATGAACAAAAACGTAGATACAGCCTATGGCCGATAGGTAATTCCGGGAATTCCAGTTTGAAGTGAAATGAGGCGATAATGAACGCCCCCCCCCCACTGATGAAGTGGAATTGAAATAATGAGGCATATTTTGTGAGCAACAAAGCATTGTGACAAATTCCGGATTTTTGGAGGTGGCCTAATGTCAATCGCAGAAAAACCATCTGGGCGCACTGCCTTTTTCGTTTCCGACCGTACCGGAATCACTGTCGAAATGTTGGGACACAGCCTGCTGAAGCAGTTTGAGAACCTGCAGTTTACCGGGGTCACCCTGCCCTACCTGGACACTCTGGAAAAAGCCGCTGCCGCTGTGATACAAATCAATCAGCGCGCTATCATAGATGGGGAACGTCCGCTGGTATTGAGCACCCTGGTGAATCCGGAAATACAAACCATCCTCAAATCCGCCAATGCCATGCACATTGATTGTTTCAATATTTTCATTGCGCCGCTGGAAACTGAGCTAGGCATGCGTTCGTCGCATACCGTGGGGCACTCTCACCGGGTTGACGATGCAGTCGATTATCGCCAACGCATCGCAGCCATGGGTTTTGCGCTGACTCACGACGATGGCATTCCGACAAAGAATGGGCAGCAGGCTGATATTACGCTGGTGGGTGTTTCCCGTAGCGGCAAAACCCCTACCTGCCTGTACCTGGCGCTACAATATGGCATACGTGCTGCTAATTGCCCTTTGATCCCCGAGGATCTCGGCTGCATGCGACTGCCGGTGCAACTCGCTAATCTGCATGGCAAACTGTTTGGCTTTACCATCGAGCCTGAGCGATTGCACCAGATACGCAGTGAACGCAAACCCGGCAGTGAATATGCGTCCCTGCAAAACTGTCAGTATGAAACACGCACAGCCGAAGCTCTCATGCGCCAGGAGGGCATCCCCTATATCGACACTACCAATAAATCCATCGAGGAACTAGCAACAACCGTGCTGCATCAGGCAAAATTAGAGCGGAAAATTTATTAAGGCTTTCAACATGAAAATATCCATCAGACTTCCGCTCATCCTCGCTACCCTGCTTGTCACCACAACTTTTTCACTATCCTTGGGAGCCACCACGTCCATGACTGACCACAGCAAACAACAGACTGCTTATCTCTCAGGTGGCTGCTTCTGGGGCATGGAAGAGCTGGTGCAGGAAATCCATGGTGTGCTGCGCACCGAAGTCGGCTACAGCGGCGGCAATACGCCAAACGCGCGCTATGAACAAGTGAAGACCGGCAGAACCGGTCATGCCGAGTCACTGAAAGTCGTGTTTGATCCTCAGCGGCTCAGCTACCGGCATCTCCTGTTTGAATTCTTCCGCATGCACAATCCGACTACACGCAACCAGCAAGGTAATGACATCGGCACGCAATACCGTTCGGCGATTTTTTATGTCAACGAAGAACAAAAACGTGTTGCTGATGAGGTCATCAGAACTGTGGGGGCCTCCGGCGAATGGAAAGCCAGGATTGTTACCGAGGTGGTGCCATTCAAGGAATTTTTCCGCGCCGAGGAATATCACCAGAAATATCTGGTCAAAAACCGGGGCGGCTATACCTGCCATTACATGAGAGGGTTTGATCTGGGGGAAAGCAAACAATCCCAGTAGTACCGCTGCTGGCTCGGTGCAGCGTAGATACTTAACTCCAGCGTTCTTTATCTGCTTCGGTGTGATTTACAGGTGCGTCGCACAGCGACCCACCAGGTACTCGATCGCGCTGTCCAATGTGAGAAGCTCGGCATAGTCCTTCTCGGGAATATCGATATCGAGGGTTTCGTGCAAGCGAATAATAAAATTGAGGAAATCAAACGAATCGATGTCAACCTGCTCGCGCAACGACCGGTCTGGCGCGATCATCGCCAGGTCCACTTCCGGCGCAATAGCACCCAGCGCATCGAAGATGATATCCCGGATTTCCTCGCGGCTACGTGGGATCATCGCAACCTCTCCGGTTCCTGCAGCAACCTGCCTAGCGCAGCGAGAAACAATCCGCCACGGTGGCCATCACTGGCACGATGATCGGCCGCAAGTGTGGCAGTGACCACCGTGCGTACCGCAACCGTGCCATCCTTGACCCACGGCCGCTCGGTTATTCTTCCCAAGCCAATAATCGCAACTTGCGGCGGATAGATTACGCCGAACACACTCTCGACACCCTGCTCGCCCAGATTAGTGAATGTCACGGTAGGGTCGCTCATCTCGGAGCTGCGCAATCTACCGCTGCGCACGCGAGTGACAAGGTCGCGCAGATCGGCCATTAGTTGGTCGAGGCCCTTCTTGTCGGCATCGTGAATTGCAGGAGCGACCAAGCCGCCGCCGCGCATGGCAATTGCCATGCCGAGATGCACCGCCGCTGATGGCCGGAATGCACCATCGACCCAGAAGCCGTTGAGCTCGGGCACTTCGTGCAGCGCGAGCGCTGTCGCCCTCATGAATGGAACAACCGGCAACAGCCGTTCTGTGACGCTGCGTTTAAGATTTTCCGTTTCAAGCCACCGGATAACAGCAGTTACATCAATATCGGTTGCAAGGTAGTAATGGGGTATCTCGCGTTTTGAACGCGACATCGCCGCAGCGATTGCTATGCGCATCTGCGCATGCCAGTCTGGAGTCGTGGTTCTGGTGGCGACTGGCGTCGTCGTTTTTTCCTTGGCAGCACGCTCGATATCAGCCCGCGAGATCACTGCGCCCGGTTCCGTCGCCCGCATCAATGTGATATCGATACCCAACTCTTCGGCGAGCTTGCGTGCCGAAGGTGAAACCCGCAGGCGGGCTGAGGCTACTGCAGACACAGGCGCCGTTTCGACGCGTGACGGACTGGCAATGGCAAGAGCAGATACTGTTGCAACGCGCTGCGGTTCAAGTGTTTCAGGCGTTTCAGGTACTGCAGTCGTAGACTCACCCGAGGTGCGCAGCAGTGCGAGGAGTTCACCCACTGGAACCTTCCTGCCCGTTTCCACTATGAGTTTATCGACTGTTCCGGCCTCCCATATCTCCACGTCGACAGCACCCTTCTGGGTCTCGACCACCGCGACCACCTGCCCGCGCTTCACTTCATCGCCAGGCTTGGTCAGCCACTCAACCAGCGTACCCGCTTCCATGTCCGCCCCGAGCGAAGGCATACGAAACTCATACATGATGGTTTACCGTGCGGAGTGCTGCTGCAAAAATCGTATCAACCTGAGGAATCGCAGCCTGTTCCAGATGCCGCGCATAGGGTATCGGTACCTCGGCGCTGCACACGCGCTCGATCGGCGCATCAAGTTCATAGAATGCTTGCTCCATCACGCGCGCCATGATTTCAGCTGCCAAGCTACCGCTCTTCCATCCTTCATCAATAATTACCATGCGATGCGTCTTCGCTAGCGAACCCAGAACGGTCGTCATGTCGAGCGGCCGCAGTGTGCGCAAATCGATCACCTCAGCGCTGACATTCTGAGTGGCAAGACGTTCCGCCGCCTGCAACGTCTTGTACAAGCAACCGCCGTACGTCACCAGCGTGATATCGTCGCCTAACCGGCGCACTGCTGCACGATCAATATCGACTGCGCCTGCATCGGCCGCAAGTTCGCCCTCAAGGTTGTACAGCAACACATTTTCGAACATCACAACTGGATCCGGATCCATCAACGCCGTCCACAGCATGCCGCGCGCATCTTCCAATGTCGCCGGCGTCACCACCCTGATGCCGGGAATATGCGCATACCATCCCTCGAAGCTATGAGAATGCTGCGCTGCAAGCTGTCTGCCAGCGCCGGTGGCCATGCGAATCACCAGCGGGACGCTGAATTGACCGCCCGACATATGGCGAAGGGTGGCTGCATTGTTAAGGATCTGGTCAAGTGCCAGCAGACTGAAGTTGCAGGTCATGACTTCGACGATCGGCCGCATGCCGTTCAATGCGGCGCCGATGCCTGCACCAACAAACCCCGACTCAGATAGCGGCGTATCACGAATGCGATCTTCACCG
>VFJL01000075.1 GCA_009886095.1 Nitrosomonadales bacterium
AACGCGATCTGCAAATATCATAGCTTCCTCCCGTCATACCGGTTACGCAAAAAAAGAAGAGCCAGTGACTGTAGCGTTCATGGCAATACTCCTTGTGATGATGGTTACACGGTCCGATTGATCAATGAACGCAGTTCGCCGCGCAGGCGGGAACGGTCAGCGATGACGCAGATAGCGTCCTACCAGTTCGGAATGAGCGATGATGTGACCTTCCATCGCTTTTTCCAGAATTGCCTTGGTTGGATGTTTCAAATTCGGCAGCAAGGTATCCAGGGCATAGAGCTTGTGAAAATAGCGGTGGCTACCCACTGGCGGGCACGGCCCGCCATAGCCGGTGCGCTTCCAGTCATTAAGCCCCTGCAAGATTCCTGGCGGCAGATCTTTCGCTCCAATACCCTCGGGCAATCCATTAGTGTCGGGCGGGATGTTGTATAGCATCCAGTGCACCCAGGTCATTTTTGGCGCGGCCGGATCAGGCGCATCCGGATCGTCAACAATTAACACCAGACTTTTCGTGCCATCAGGTACTTTTGCCCATGAAAGTTCTGGTGAAATATCCTGACCGTCACAGGTATGACGCGTGGGAATCTCGCCATTCTGGGAGAAGGATGTTGATGTAAGTGTCAGAACAGTCATTTCTTTCTCCTGCTTGCCTGGGGGTAATTTGGGTTCGGCTGCCCCCGCAGAAATGCAGATAAGGACAGTTGCCAAGCATAGCACTCCTGCCGGATGAATGAAACGAACCTTGCCATCACCCTGCAGGCAGTATTCACGACGAGATTTAACGTTCAATTGCAAGCACCAGCCAACGTGGAAGTTCAGGACACCGTGATGGACTTGGCCGGTTTACCTCCAACCTTGGGCAGACGGACGGTCAGCACCCCGTTCTTGTAGCTCGCCTTCGCCTTATCCGTATCTACGTTGCGGGGTAACGGAATACTGCGCTGGAACGCCCCATACGCACGTTCCATCACGTGGTAAGTACTGTCGTGAGTATCACGCTCGAAGCGTTTTTCCCCGGAGAGATAGAGCATGTTCCCCTCGATCGCAATACGGCAGTCTTCTTTCTCCATCCCTGGCACCTCCACGCTCACCACCACTTCTTTCTCCGTTTCCTCCACTTCTCCTGCCAGCAGGCTCCAGCGCGGGAATGAAGCCAATGCGGGAGCCTGCGTCTGCTCCTCATCCTTATTACGGACAAAATGGGTAAGCGCGTTGTTGCTGCGACTGAGCAACTCGCGCCAGCCTTCTGACATGTTCTCCCAAGCGCGCCCGATCTCGTGGCCAATATGCTTTCCTGCCTGTTTCAATGAATCCAGCATAATTTTATCTCCTCTAACAATCGCGGCAAAAGATAGCCGAATAATTCTGGGCCACTTCATCACAGATGAAATCTAAATCCCCATATCCTTGACGCACTGAATTGGCCATTTCCTCCAAAGCCATGAACCTAAATCCGGCAATTGACCGCTCGTTACTGCCGGATTTAGGATGAATTTCCCTGAAACATTTCTGGAGGATCAGGGATTATTTTGCCAGGCAAAAAGCTATCCCGGCGGATGCGTCATATTGGCTTTGACGCCCCACACCATTAATTACTGTGGAATAGACATACAGCGATTCTGCAAAAGCTGCTACGCCCGGACATGCACCCAACATGTCTCCGACGGTCTTTGTGAAATTGCCGATATGGCTTGTGCCCGGGGCGATGGCCCCTGACTCGCCATAGAAGCCGTTGGCACCCTTGATGATAACAAATGAATAAGTGCCAAATCCTTGTGGATGCGAGGCCACCCAATGCAGCGCCACACTACTGCCAACGGCTACATACTTCAGATATCCGCAATTGGGATCTGCGGGGTTTCCATCGAGCGTTGGCAGATCCAGCGATGCGACACATGGTTGGTTATTGATGAGCAGAGCGTTTGCTCCTCCCATCACCGGCACCAATACATGGGCGGCGTTGTAAAACTCCACCTTGAGTTGATGCAGGCTATTAGTCAGGCTCAGGCTGTTGAGCAAGCAACCTAGATCACTGTTGTAATAGACCTTGCTTGGATTATGAACTTTGTAAAAGCCGCTCGCGTCTGCCGATTGCAGCTCTATGATCTCATACTTGCCATTGACAGGATTCATCACCAGATCATTCCAGGTATCAAATCTAGCGGCTCCATCGATCAACACTTTGTAATAGACAATTCCTGCATCCCAAGTTCTGCGATGATCGATCAAGATGGGTAGCGTGCCTCCAAATGGGGAATTTTTGGGAAACTGGAATGGGTAGGCAGGCTGTGTGGTGGTATCCGCTTTGCCAGCAACATTGATCAGATTCCAAGGCACGTAGCCGACGCCTTTGTACAGCGAACCACTGACGGTGACCGTCAAGAAGTATTCAGCTACCTGTGCATCGCAGCAAACACAATATATGCCCGGTTGTACCACCGTGATGCTGGAGGGCCTTGGAGCCGTTCCGGAAATAAATGGCGTGACATTACCGCTGGTTCTGGTGACATCGACCAGTGAAATACGATTGGCAGGGTCGCGCTCAGGCACCAGAAGCCTGGTTTCACTGGTATCTGCCCAAGTGAGCATGAAGGGATTAGTCAGACCAGTAGCGATTATAATTTTTGTGCCCGTACTGAGATCGATGCGGCTGATGCCGGAAAGGCCCTGTTCGCTCACATAGGCAAAAGCAAGGTCGCTTGTCAGCGTCAGGCCCACAGGAAAATTGAGACCGCTGAAAATAATGGTCTTGGCTCCCGAAGCGAGATCAACCCGCATAAGTCTGCCAGGATTCGCATATTCCACCACATAGGCGCGGTTATGCGCCTGATCCAGCCAAAGCTGTTGCGGCGCTATCAAACCAGAAGCAATTACTGTGGCAGCAGGCCGATTGGCATTGGCAAGGTTTACTTTAAGCAGATTCCCGCCACGCTCGGTCACGTAGGCAGTGCTTTCATCAGACGTTACGGCGATGTCTTCGAGTTGTGTATAGCCAGTACCAATATGGGCATAGGCTGGGGCTAATTTATAAGTCACCCATTTCACCACCAAATCGTAGCCGTAGGTCACGACCTTCAGCTTGCAATAATTGCCCTCACGAGTTTTCACACAAAACACATCGCCCGCCACCAATTTGTTGGAAGCATTGTTGTTGCCATTGATGGGTGTGGTGGTGTAATCATAAGACTGCAGCGAAGCCGGGGTAACTGAATTGAAGTTGACTGCGCCCAAATTGACAATTTCAGCCGTGCCCTGTGGCACCATTTTGCGCTCGGTGGCGGTCATTTGTTCCCACCAGATATCTCTGGCGATGTCGGGTGCTGTGATGGTGCCTGTTTCGCAATCAAAGGCCCACGTTCCTTTGATAGTCGCCGTCCCTTGCGACACGATTGCCGCTAACGGTCTCACGAGATCAATCTTTGAGATAAAACCACCCCATTCTACAAAAAGTAGTTTATTTGTGTTTTTGAGATAACGGGATCCGATTGCGCCTGCAAGAGCTGTAGCCAATGTTTTCATAATGTTTTCCTTTTGGGTAAATGAAAAATACTTGAATTATAAAAATACCTATAGACCTTCTTCATGCGGATGGCATTGAATCTCATCTCCGGATATCTCTCAGGGTAAAATCGCTCAATCTCAGCTTTCGAAATTTTAAGTTCGCTCATAGTACATCCACAGCAAGGATAGGAAATTCAACCGCACAAGCTAACATACCATCGACATAGAGATTTTTCTTAAAGAGAACCCGAACCGAACTCGCTTAATCAGAATAGATCATAGAAAAGAAATTGCAAAATATTTGGCGCCGGAATCCTATGAGTCCGTTGATGTAACTAAAATAAAAACAACAGGTCATAACGCGAGGAGCAACTCCTGTCCTTTCGGCTAGCTCAGCGGGCAAAGACAAGGATGCTGTTCGCCGGAATCACGAGCGAAGCCGAGTAGCCAAAGTCATGCAGCGGATGTGGCACGGCTTGAACCATGCCCTCATTTCCAGTCACGTTGGGGTTGACCCAATTCTCGTATACATCGCTGTTGAAGATTTCGCGCCATCCCCCGCTGCCAGGGAATCCGATACGATATTCAGTGCGATTGAAGGTGGCGAGGTGAACCACCACGATTACGTCGTGACCTTGCCCCTCTATCCAACGATGGAATGCGAGCACCCGGTTCTGGTCGTGGACATGAACCACCCGAAGCTTATCGCCACGAAGACCCGGATAGCGCCAACGCAGTTGGACTAACTCACGGATAAAACGGAGGTGATCAATCATCTGCCTGTCTCCCATCTCGAGACCAGCCCAGTGCAGCAATAGCTGTTGGTGGAACTCCAAGTCATCCGACCACTGCTTGTCCTCAAGGAACTCCTGACCCATAAATAACATTGGGATTCCTGGTGCCGTCAGACTGATGCCACTCGCGACCCTTGCACGACTACGACCAAACCAGGAACGCGGGTCATCCGGTTGTCCGATCCGGGCAATGCGCTGCTCCCTCCCCTCATAAACAATGTCATGGTTCTCCGGTCCCTGCACAAAACTCCAGAATTCGCTGAAGCCCTCAGGACATAGGCTATCCGCGAGGTTCGTCATGTTGAGAGGTCGCTCGTCGGGGCAACTAGCATTACTGATGACATCACGGATAGCAATACGTAGCCCGTCGACAAGTGTCGCGTCGAATCCCGCGCCTTCGGGTGGCCGCTTCACGATGAAGGGATTGACGTTCCAGTACTCTGCAACATTCAGAGCATTTGGCCGGTAATGGTGCAATGTGGTGGTCAGATTCTGGCAGAAGCTCCAGCCATGAGGCGCCCCATCGTGATCGATAACGCTTACCTGGTCATAGCGGAAACCGTCTACACGATACTCGTCAAGGAAGAAGCGTGCGTTCTGTATCAGAAAATCTCGCACCTCTGGCTTACCGAAATCGAATACCAGTCCGCCAGCATGTCCCCTGTCAGTGAAATAAAGCGAGCTTACGTTTCCACTTTCCGTTGATTGGCGGTCGAAAAAGTAAAAACTCTCGTCGCCGAAATCTCCTCCTGCGTGGTTGTAGACGACGTCCAGGATCACCGCCAACCCATGAATGTGACACAGATCTATCAGCGCTTTGAGCTGGTTCATCTCCCCGCGCAGGTCCTCTACCCTATAACGGCTTTGCTGCCTCGCATCGAGTAGCTGGTTTACTTCTGCAACGTAAGGCGTCAGATCCGGATCCTCGACGCCAAAATCCATCTCGGGTGAGAAATAGTCCGTGCCGTTATAGCCAAGGCTGAACTTCGTTTGAAACTCCTGGATCGGCATTAACTGGATCGCTGTCACGCCTAGTTCAGCCAGGTAGGGAACCTTGCGCGCCACATCAAGAAAAGTGCCTCCCTTGTGTGGTAGGTTCGGCGTGAAGAAGGTGCCAACATGTAGCTGATAGATGATGAAATCCGGAAACTGGGGCGTAATGTAGCCGTTCTCATGCCAGGGAAAATCAGGGGTACGAACAATACAGTCACTCGGAAAGGGTGTCTGTAACTCGCGTGCATAAGGGTCTCGCTTGGGACCTTCGCTGCCATCCCCGACAACGTAAAACATGTAACGATGCCGGTCGTGAACACCGGGTATGAAACCTCGCCAATGGCCTTGCACGTCGCGAGTGAGCAGACTTGCCTCATTGCGCTGGCGGTCGTTGAAATCACCAACTGCGTACACCGCACGGGCACCAGGTGCCCAAACACGGAACGTAGCGCCGTCAGCAACCAGGTTGACACCCATCGGGGTTCCCACGTCTATGTGATTGAGAGAGGCAGACATACGCACAACTCCTTCCACTTGACTTAAAAAACTCGTGCACGACTCCTGAAGCGCCAAAGATGTCCGTGGCTATTAAGTTTTACTGATTTCCAAACTTAACCGCGCAAGCACATCTGTTAATCCATGTATAGCACACAAACAGAGGAGGTCTTGACAGTCGGAACCCGTTCAGTCGCGTGCGCTCGAATGGCAGCTTCGAAGCAGAATTTCGACCGCCTCCCCGTGGCACGTTTCTACCTGCGAGCAGATGAAAATTGATACATTCCAGGCGGTTGGGTCTCTCTCAATACCTAACTGACTCATTAGATTTGAGGCGTATCTTTACACGAGCCTTGCTTATTATTGCCTTGAATTCAGGAATGCAATCATCTAAATAAAGAAATGGAGCAACCAACCCATCTGAAAGGAGTAATTAAAATGACCGAGACCCAAACACCTGACATTCCCTGTTGTCCGCCACTTGCTACCGACAAGGTGTGCGATGTACTCGACTTTCACTATCGCCTCACGCACAACACCTCGGTTGTAGCTGGCGGTCGCCGCGTATTGGT
>VFJL01000022.1 GCA_009886095.1 Nitrosomonadales bacterium
GTTATGCACGCGCATTTCCTCGTTAAGTAAATTCTTGCCTTGCAGGAAGATTCGGATGCCGTTTGTTTTGGTCTTCGTGATACGGTAACTCATATCGATGTTCACCAGCGTGTAACCGGGAGTGGTCGTTTCGAGCTCTGCCACGCGGTTTTGCTGCATCACGCGGGTCGCACTCAGGTTGGCTGTCCAGGGTCCCACTTTATGGTTTAGTTCCAACCCGAAGCGTGGTGGCGTAGTGCGCGGCACATTGCCGCCATTATCCAGTTTGCCGCGCACGTAGTCGGTAAACAGGCGCAGCTCAAGGGCATCAGGTTTCAATGTAAATATCGTCTCCGCTTCCACACCATAAAATCGCGCGTCAGTCTGGGCAAAATTCTGTACCAGGAATTCGCCATTAGGATTTAAGATGCCACTGGCATTGACGCGGTCTGCCACACCATCAGCGTTGGTGTCAGCGCTATGTACGAAAACATAGTTATTAAACTGGTTGTGGAATAAATTAACTTTCCATTTCACGGCACCGGTGGTCTTGCGCAGGGCGAGATCAATGTTGCTGGAGGTCTCTTTGGTCAAATCATTATTACCAGTCTGGAACGTAGCTGTGCCACGATGGGCGCCGTGTATGTACAATTCTTCAGTTGTTGGCGCGCGTTGCCCGCGTGTACCCGTCAGACCCAGCCCATAGCCATCAATAAACTTCCATAGAGTGCCCACGGAGCCGCTGAAGAGACTGAATGCACGCGCTGGATCAATATTATTTTGCGGGTCTTGCGTAGCGCGCTCAATTCGTCCGCCCAATTCCAGTCGCCAGCGATCCCAGTCGCGTTCTTCGACCAGGAACAGACCAGTGGAACGGGATTTCGTGACTGGCACGATAGTTTCCGTACCAAGGGCCGAAAAATTACGATCCTGAAACTGCACACCAAATACCCCCTTCCAGTTTGCTATTGGCGCATGCAGGAGTTCAGCGCGGCTTTCGAGCGCCTGATTATTGAAGCGGGTCGCAATCGCACCGCTACCCTCGATTTCATTGTGCTTGTAGTCGTTATAGCCCATGCGCACTTTGAGCTTCTCGAAACCAATAATGGGCTTATCCAGTTCACCTGACAGATCGTAACGGGTTTGCTTGAGATCGATTTTCGAGCCTTCGGGGCTGGGTACGCCATATTCATTTTCCAGGCGCGAGACTGACCCACCTAAAAAACCTCTTTCGCCAATAAAGGATCCGCCCACGGACACACCTTGCGAATCGAGCGCGCTGTTTCTAACATGGCCCACTGGAGTATCGTAATCACCCGTTTTGCGCTTGAACCCTCCAACACTCCAGGACACATGGCGGCCAGTACTGCCCTTCGCGTTGAAAGCTCCGCTGCGCTCCTCTGTCGCTGTATTGCCGCGCACCTCGATATCGCCACTTGGCGACTTGAACAGCCGGTTCGGAATGCGGCCCGTTACCACATTAACCACGCCGCCCGTTGCTCCGCCGCCGTAGAGCAGCGTTGCCGGGCCGCGCAGGATTTCGATTTGTGAAGCATTGAACGACTCCACTGTAACCGCATGGTCTGGACTGGTGGTCGAGAGATCAAGCGTACCAATGCCGTTTTCCAACACTTGTACACGTGGCCCATCCAGGCCGCGAATAATTGGGCGACCAGCGCCTGGTCCGAAGGAACTTGATGCCACGCCGAGTTCTCGCGAGAGAGTGTCGCCGATACTTGCCTCGCGCTTGCGGCGCAGATCTTCACCTTTCAGCACCGTAACGGGTTGGGCCATATCAAGCTCGCCCCGATCCTTGAATGGAGTGGCAGTTACGGTGACCGACGGTAATTCGATTACCTTGCTGCTGTCTTTAACTTGAGCGGATGACATGCCGGGTACGGTAAGTACCAAACCAATGACGATAGCTTTCCACCAGCCGCTAGTACCAGCTTGATAAGGTTGCGTGCGTAATATGGAATTAAGCCTCATACCGATTTTGTAAAAGATTGGAACGGGCGGGTTATCCGCAACTCAGTTGCGTTATCTGAACCAGCTGTGCGCTGTCAATTGTTATGGCGGACAGATATTGGTCCGGACCAAACAACACGAGACCCGCTGACGGGCTTTGATCGACTAACGACTAAGGGCAGTTACAGGGGGGGGTACGCCAACGGGGGAGCGCGCGTGCGATACGGGGAAGAAAAATTGCGGAGGATGGAGCGGCGTTTCAAGGGTGGCAATGACTGCCGCATCACTCTGGCAACAAAGAAAAACACCAAGAAGGGAAGAATGACACCGAATGCCGTCAAAGCCAGGCAGTCAAGGCAGACTCGATCGGCATCAGCATCAGCATCAGCATCAGCATCAGCATCAGCATCAGCATCGCTTTCACCTTGAACACTGTTAGCTGGGGTCGTGCTGATCGTGTCCGCGTGCGCGAAGTGCGTGAGCGCATGTGCCGCCTGGAGAACAGGAACGGACAGCAAGGCCAATGCCAGAATCAGAAATAAGCCTTTGCGCAACATTATAGAATGGGATTTCCTTGCTACCAGCATATTGTTAACATGAAACGTGGAAAATTTACGCGCACTCAGCACACAACCCTTTTACCGTCAACTCGGCTTCCTGGAAGCGGTAACCGGTCGGCAATGGCCAATCATGCCCGGCATTGAGACCGTCAAGGCAGACTACTTTGGTGCAGCGAGTGCATTTGAAGTGGGCATGGTGATGTGAGCGCACATCAATGTTGGCACGGAAACGCCATACTCGGTCGTCGCTTGCTACCTTATGTGCCAAGCCCTTTTCACTCAGCCATTCAAGCACGCGGTAGAGCGTAACTCGATCCAATTGCAGCTTGCCAACCAATCGCTCCCCAATTTCGTGATGTGTGATGGCACGTTGTTCAGCCAGCAGAACGGCAAGCGCTAGAACCCTGCCAGGTGTCACCCGATCACCGGTGCGCTGGATCACTTCTTTTGCTTGTCCTTGGAAATCGGTAGACATAAATGAGTATATTGCAACAAAGTTGCGTTTACTATAATCGAAGGATTCTATATGCGCAACAGTATTTGTTGCTAACATTGAAATTCTACAAAATATAGCTGTCATACACATTGCTAACTAAAACAAACGGTGAAATTTCATTAGAGGCGGCCACTAATGAAACTTAAGTTCACTAAAATGCATGGTTTAGGTAATGATTTCGTCGTGATTGACGCCGTAAATCAATCCGTATTCCTCACTCCAGAACGGCTACGCTTGCTTGCCGACCGCCATTTTGGCATTGGCTGCGACCAAATACTGCTGGTAGAGAAAGCTGAGGGCGATGCCGATTTCCGTTACCGTATTTTTAATGCCGATGGGAGCGAAGTGGAGCAATGTGGCAATGGTGCTCGTTGTTTCGTTCGCTACGTGCATGAAAAGGGACTGACAGGGAAAGATGAAATCCGCGTGGAGACTCTTGGCGGATTGATTATTCCCAGACTGGAAGCCAATGGTGAAGTTACCGTCAACATGGGTGCGCCGAAATTTGAACCGAAAGAAATTCCATTCGTCGCTGAGAAACGTGCAATGACTTATGCACTCGATGTCGGCGGCGGGCAGGTAGAAATCAGTACTGTTTCTTTGGGCAATCCGCATGCGGTGCAGGTGGTGGCAGATATAGATTGTGCACCGGTATTGACCGAAGGCGCGCTGATCGAACACCATCCACGCTTTCCTCAACGGGTGAACGCCGGGTATATGCAAGTAATGGATCGCGGGCATATTCGACTACGGGTCTATGAACGTGGTGCGGCTGAAACACTCGCTTGCGGTACAGGCGCTTGTGCTGCGGTGGTGACGGGAATCAGCCGTGGATTGCTGCAACCAACGGTTGAAGTCAGTACTCGTGGCGGCAATCTGACTATACGCTGGGAGGGTGAGAACCAACCAGTGTGGATGACCGGAGCTGCCGCAACTGTGTTTGATGGTGAAACTGAATTATAAAATCTAATCAGGGGGAAGCATGCAATTCGGTTCAGAAGATGTGGCCAAATATCTGCGGGAAAATCCGAAATTTTTCGATGAGTATGCAGATATGCTGGCAGATATTTTTGTCCCTCACCCCCACGGCGGCAGAGCGATTCCTATCAGTGAACGGCAAATCGTCACGCTGCGGGATAAGAATCATGCCCTGCAGAGCAAATTGCACGAACTGATCAAGTTCGGCGAGGAAAACGATGGCATCGGTGAAAAAATGCACCGCATGTCTATTGTTCTACTCACCTTCACCCATCTGGAAAATTTGCTACAGGGTTTGTATTTCAATCTGCGCGAAGACTTCGTCGTGCCTCATGTGGCACTACGGCTGTGGAATGTGCCCAGTGCAGACGCAGAGCTGCCTGAATTCGCCCCGGTCAGTTCCGACATTCACGTGATTGCCGAAAGCCTGTCACATCCTTATTGCGGCCCCCACGTAGTCGATGAAATCAAGGAATGGTTCGGCGAAGATGCTGTCCATCTACGCTCATTCGCGATGGTGCCGCTGTGCGCGGAGCAAACCATTGGTTTGCTAGTGCTGGCAAGTGAAGATCCGCAACGATTTTATCCGGGAATGGGAACGCTCTACCTGAAACGGTTGGGCCAACTTGTGGGTGCCGCCATTACACGGATGGCTTGAAATGGTCTTGATTGAAGGTCGCCTTTAATAATCAAGGTTTCGCCAACAATACTTTGCCGCCCATAAAAAGATGCTTCTTTACCTATCACCCCTATGCCACGTCTACATTTTGTTCCAGCCTTATCTTGTTTAGAGCCTCGAATTATTAGAGGCATCCTGAAGATGATATGCGAATCAGATAGAGAAAGGTCGGGGGAGTAGAGGGTGAGCATAGTATCGAACGGTAACCCAGGTTTGGTTGCTGCCGCCTATCTTTTGCATCTTGCCAATGAACGGCGGTTGTCACCACTTACTTGTACAAGTTACGCGCATGACATTGCCACCTTGCTGGAGCTCGCCAAGGAAACGCCGCTTGACCAACTTCAGATTTATCACATTCGCCGGTTTATAGCCCAGCTTCATGCCAAAGGGTTTTCTGGCAGAAGTCTGGCGCGAATGCTCTCGGCATGGCGTGGTTTGTATAATTATCTGGCGCGAGATCATGGTTACACCAGCAATCCTTGCGCTGGGCTGCGCGCGCCGAAAGCACCCAAGACCCTGCCGCATGTACTTTCACCTGACGAAGCGGCAAAGCTGCTGGGATTTTCTACCGAAGATTTGATGGCGCTGCGGGATAAGGCCATGTTCGAGCTATTCTATTCCTCGGGGCTGCGGCTGGCCGAACTTGTCAGCCTGGAACCTGAGAATCTAAGTTTCTCTGACGGCACAGTGCGTGTCATTGGCAAGGGTGGCAAAACCCGCATAGTACCGGTGGGTAGTCAGGCAATACAAGCCTTGCGGGCATGGATGAAACTACGCGAAACCTTACTTAAACCCGGAGAAACTGCACTGTTTTTGTCCCGGTATGGCAAAGGCATCAGCTCGCGCTCGATCAGTCAGCGGCTAAAAATCCGGGCGCTGCAGCAAGGCATTAGCGCCAATGTACATCCGCACATGCTGCGACATTCATTCGCTTCGCATTTGTTGCAATCCAGTGGTGATTTACGCGCGGTGCAGGAAATGCTGGGACACGCCAGCATCAGCACCACACAAATTTATACCCATCTTGATTTTCAGCATTTGGCAAAAGTGTACGATGCGGCGCATCCGCGCGCGAAGAAGAAGAGCTGAAGCCAAGGGATAAACACGCTTTTCCCACGAATCAGCGTTATAATTCTTTCTCCTTAATGATCTCAAACTAATCTCATGCAACAACATCGTGGCACCACTATAATTTCTGCACGACGCGGTACACAAGTTGCGCTTGGTGGCGATGGCCAGGTAACTCTGGGTGCTATTATCGCCAAGGCCAGTGCCCGCAAGGTGCGTCGGCTCTACCATGAAAAAATTCTTGCCGGATTTGCAGGGGGAACTGCCGATGCCTTTACTTTGTTTGAGCGCTTTGAAGGCAAGCTTGAAAAGCATCAGGGGCACCTTATGCGTTCGGCTGTAGAATTGGCGAAGGATTGGCGTACCGATCGTATTTTGCGGCGACTGGAAGCAATGCTGATCGTGGCTGACCGGGAAACTACACTTATCATCACCGGTTCGGGCGACGTGATTGAGCCGGAATTGGGACTTGCCGCCATCGGTAGCGGCGGTCCTTATGCACATTCCGCTGCGCGTGCATTGCTGGAAAATACCAGCCAGACACCGCTGGAGATCGTCAAGAAGTCGCTCACTATTGCCGGAGATTTGTGTATCTATACCAACCAGAATCATATAATCGAGGTTCTGGAGTAGCGTATAAAGTGCAGCACTTCTCGCCTATCGGGGTTCAGGGGCGCCTTAAGTGAGGCAGTTGCGTACTGATACATCACAGCTTTTACCGTCGGATTTTTAACTCCCACCATTTACCCTCTACACCCTGACACCATGTCCCAAATGACTCCACAGGAAATCGTCCATGAGCTGGACAAGCACATCATCGGCCAGGACGCTGCCAAGCGTGCCGTGGCCATTGCGCTCAGGAATCGCTGGCGCAGGCAGCAGGTAGCAGACCCTCTGCGGCAGGAGATCACGCCAAAAAATATTCTGATGATCGGCCCCACCGGTGTGGGCAAGACTGAAATTGCACGGCGTCTGGCAAAACTCGCCGATGCACCGTTCATCAAGGTAGAGGCGACCAAGTTCACCGAGGTGGGTTATGTCGGACGCGATGTGGATTCGATTATTCGCGATCTGGTGGAGTCTGCCATAAAACAATCGCGCGAACAGGAAGCCCTCAAAATGCGTTCCCGCGCCGAGGATCATGCTGAAGAGCGTATTCTTAATGCATTGTTGCCGCCCGCACGGGAACCTGGACTACAGACAGAAGCCGGGGAGCGTGACAACACTACCCGACAAAAATTTCGCAAGAAATTGCGTGAGGGTGAACTCAATGATAAAGAAATAGAGATCGAGGTGGCGGCAACTCATGCTGCTCACATGGAAATCTTCGCCCCACCGGGGATGGAGGAACTGACTACCCAAATTCAGGGTATGTTCCAGAATATGGGCGGAGAAAGAAAAAAAACCCGCAAACTTAAGATCAGCGAGGCGATGAAACTCATCACCGATGAAGAGGCTTCCAAGCTCGTTAACGACGAAGAGCTGAAGTTGAGCGCAGTGCAAAATGTCGAGCAGAACGGCATCGTGTTTCTGGATGAAATCGACAAGATCACTAGCCGCTCCGAAACTTCCGGCGCGGATGTGTCGCGCCAGGGTGTGCAACGGGACTTGCTGCCATTGGTTGAAGGCACCACTGTTTCCACCAAATATGGCATGATAAAAACTGATCACATCCTGTTTATCGCCAGCGGCGCATTCCACCTTGCCAAGCCTTCCGACCTGATACCAGAACTACAGGGGCGTTTCCCAATTCGTGTCGAACTGGCGAGCCTCAGTGCCGATGATTTTGTGCAGATACTTACCAATACTGACGCCTGCCTGACGCGTCAATACCAAGCGCTGCTCGAAACTGAAGGGATCAAGCTGGAATTCATGTCCGATGCGATCAAGCGCCTGGCTGAGATTGCTTTTGCGGTCAATGAAAAAACCGAGAATATCGGCGCACGGCGACTCTATACCGTGATGGAAAAATTGCTGGAAGAAGTTTCATTCGACGCGGCAAAACACAGAGGTAATACCGTCACGATTGACGCAGCCTACGTGGATATGCGGCTCAAGGACTTATCCCAGAGTGAGGACTTGGCCCGTTACGTGCTTTAGAGGCAGGTTATAGTCGGTCGTCCGGTTATGACCAAACGGCGTGAGTGCGCGTAATCTGTTATAATCCAAATCTGCGGCGTTAGCTCCACGTCTTCGCGCCGCCCATTCTGTTTCTCTTAGGGTGCCTGTATCAATCCGAAGTTCTTTCCAATTTCAGTTCGAAAGTGTCATTAATGAAATGGAATTAGAATAAGCGATTACTCGCAAGATTTGGATTTATAGAAGCATCCTTCATTCATCTGCCTAAGACTGGCGTTCCGTAACCGGAACGACAGGCCGATGCCACCCCCCTTGGAGTTTTATGTCTTTTGCTAATTTCGGCTTGTCCGATGAAATTATTCGTGCTGTCACTGAACGTGGCTACACCGTCCCCACCCCGATTCAACTGCAAGCGATCCCTGCAGTCCTGGCGGGCGGTGATTTACTGGCCGGCGCGCAAACCGGCACCGGCAAGACCGCTGGCTTTACCCTGCCTATTCTGCACCGCCTTTCTGACAAGAGCATCAAGGGGCCATCCAGCGGGCGGCCACCAATACGTGCGTTGATTCTCGTCCCCACCCGCGAACTCGCGGCGCAGGTAGAGGAGAGCGTGCGTGATTACGGCAAATACCTGAAGCTAAGTTCGATGATAATGATTGGCGGAGTCAACATCAATCCGCAAATCACCCGCCTGAAAAGTCGAGTAGATATTCTGGTCGCTACACCGGGACGTCTGCTGGATCATGTGCAACAGAAAACCCTGGACTTGTCGCACGTTGAAATTCTCGTGCTGGACGAGGCCGACCGCATGCTCGACATGGGCTTCATTCGTGACATCAGAAAAATACTTGCGTTACTGCCCAAGCAGCGGCAGAACCTGCTGTTCTCTGCCACCCTCTCTGATGAGATCCAGATACTGGCGGACAACCTGCTCAACAAGCCAGTAATGATTGAGGTGGCGCGCCGCAACGCTACTGCCGACAAGGTAACGCACGTGGTGCATCCGGTGGATCGTGAACGCAAGCGCGACCTGCTTGCTCATCTCATCAAACAGCACCGCTGGCAGCAGGTACTGGTATTCACCCGCACCAAGCACGGCGCCAACAAGTTGGCCGAATATCTGATCGCAAGTGGCATTCCATCGCTCGCTATCCACGGCAATAAAAGCCAGGCGGCGCGCACCCGGGCACTGGCAGAATTCAAGACCGGTAGCCTGCCAGTGCTGGTGGCAACAGATATTGCCGCACGTGGCATCGACATCAGCGAGTTGCCGCATGTCGTCAACTTTGAGCTGCCCAATGTGGCGGAGGACTATGTCCATCGCATTGGCCGCACTGCCCGCGCCGGAGCAGAAGGCGATGCAGTGTCGCTGGTATGCGTGGATGAGCTCAAGCTGCTGACAGACATTGAAAGGCTGATCAAACGCGACTTGCCCAGCAGGGTTATCGCTGGGTTTGAGCCTGACCCGCGCATTAAGGCCGAGCCGATAATAAATGGACGCAGCGGCGGGCCGCGCGGCATGACACACGCACGCAGCCAGCCAAGCGGCCGGACGGGTGCCAAACCAGCAGCTAGAAGGCCGACGGGAATTGCGCGGCCAGCAGCTGGCCGCGCACCTGCACAAAACCGCTCAGGCGGACGGGGACGCTAGAATCCAGAGAATCCAAACGCGCATGCCGCAATTTACTCCGCCAAGGGCAGTCTTTGCCAGCACGTCAATCGGTATGATTGATTATTTGACGGGCATGGGTGAGTAGGGGCACGTCGACGCATGTATAGATGCGCGCAAAGCTGGTTCGCGATCCTTGGTAGCACTTGACCAGTTGGCGTCGTTGCTGGTACGAATAGCCGCTGATGCGTTCAAGGAAGCGTAGAATCACCGTCTTGTCGGCGCATTTCAGCCGGATATAGCCGAAATGTCGCACGGTGCATACGATGAATTCATACCTCTGATCTATCGCTACCGTGAAATCCATCTCCACGGTTCCAGTTAAAAAGGCCTGCAAATCGGCCAGTGTATGCAGTTGATTGCCGTTCATATTGATCACCGCCTCGCATGATGATCGATCACGGACACCTGTTCAGACTCAAGCCCCGTTGGACAATGCTCAGTATTTCTTATCCACGGTCAAAAGGTTATGCTTTCACCCATTAAGGACATTCATTAGGTAGGCAGATTTTAAGTAGTTTTTCAACAAATCGAAGTAGTCCTTATTTCCATTGCAATTCGGCATGTACCGAAAAAAAGCGGGCCGCTGCCAAATGATAAGCAGATACTAAGCGTATGAAACGAGAATACTACTCTAGTTCTATTTGTAACTTTCTTCGCTCTTCAACCGAGGAGATACTCGGCATACTTGCACTAAATAATGATTTTGTTCTGATCCAAACTCAACGTGGCGCATGGGTTACGCAAATAGAAATACTTCATGAAGTCCTTAAACCCTACAAAGGTTCTATTTATTTCGAATACTCCATCCCTCGCATGGGGCGACGAATTGATGTTGTGCTATTAATTGGCCCTGTAATCTTCGTACTCGAGTTTAAAGTAGGTGAAAGTGAATTTACCTCTTCTGCCATTGATCAAGTATATGACTACGCATTGGATTTGAAGAACTTTCACGAATCCAGTCACGTGCAATACATTGCTCCGGTTTTGATTGCTACTAATGCAAGAGATGCTGTGCCAATAATTGCTGTAACTCCTCAAAACGACAGGCTATTTTTTCCAATAGAATCAGGTATTGCGCAACTCAGTTGCATAATCGAAGATGTGCTGCGTTTTGTCGAAGGTGGCGACATAGACGTGAATCAGTGGGAGGGCGGCCGTTATTGCCCAACACCAACGATCATCGAAGCAGCGATGGCTCTTTACAACAACCATTCTGTCTCTGAAATCACGCGAAGTGATGCAAGTGCTATAAATCTAAGCCAGACCTCCGCCTCAATTTCTGAAATCATCAGGTTTTCGAGAGAGACTTCGCGCAAATCAATTTGTTTGGTGACGGGTGTTCCCGGTGCTGGCAAGACATTGGTGGGACTTGATGTTGCCACCAAACACATTAATCCAGATGATGACTTGTATAGCGTGTATCTGTCTGGTAACGGCCCGCTTGTGAAAATACTTTGCGAGGCGCTTGCACGCGATAGGGTCATGCGTGGCGGTGAAACAGGAGAGAAGATTAAAATTGGCACGGCTCGTAGCGATGTCAAAACGTTTATTCAGAATGTTCACCATTTCCGTGATGAATGTCTACTTGATAAATCGAGACCACCCATTGAACACGTTGCAATATTCGATGAAGCTCAGCGTGCTTGGAATATGGAGCAAACTTCTTCTTTCATGTTGCGTAAGAAAAATACCCCTGACTTTAACCAATCAGAGCCTGAGTTTCTGATCTCCTGTATGAATCGCCATACTGATTGGGCTGTTATTGTTTGTCTTGTTGGTGGAGGGCAAGAAATCAATACAGGAGAAGCTGGTATTGGGGAGTGGATTGACTCGGTAACTCGGTCATTTCCAGACTGGCATATTCACATTTCATCGCGCCTAACAGATACCGAGTACAACGCAGAAAAAATGCTGGAAGAAATGAAGTTGCGCCAACAGGTGACCTATCATGACGGACTGCATCTGGCGGTGTCGATGCGCTCATTCCGAGCAGAGGATGTTTCGCTTCTTGTAAAACAGATGCTCGACCTTGAAGTCAATTCTGCTCGGCAAACTTATGAGAAGGTGAGAGACAAATATCCGATTGTAATCACGCGTGATTTAAGCAAAGCAAAGAAGTGGCTGAGAGGACAAGCGCGCGGATCAGAGAGGTATGGAATTGTCGTTTCATCTCAAGCTGAGAGGCTTAAGCCTCATGCGATAGATGTGAAATCGCCTATGGATCCTGTCCACTATTTTCTAGACGGAAAGGATGATGTGCGCTCTTCGTTCTATTTGGAGGATGTTGCCACTGAATTTCACATCCAGGGTTTGGAGCTGGATTGGGCGTGCGTAACATGGGATGCAGATTTTCGATATTGTCTAGGCGGATGGAGCCACCATTCGTTTTGTGGAAATCGTTGGAATAAAATAAACAAGGAAGATCGAAAGCGATATTTAAAAAATGCTTATCGAGTTTTACTGACTAGGGCTCGCCAAGGAATGGTACTGGTTGTTCCAGAAGGTGACAAGGATGACCATACGCGTAATTCCCAGTTCTATGATGGAACATACAGCTATCTAAATGAAATTGGCTTTCCAGTAATCTAATAGTGAATTGAGCTGCACGTTGAGCCTGAGATTGTAGCCGCGCGGCTTCTCTAGCTGTCAGGCTATGCCGTTGGGATGGGTTATAATGAACAAAATAATGCCCATTTTTAAAATATGAGAAGTGATTGTAGTAGAGGATCGCCCCCCGACCTGCACCTTGAGACGATCTAAAAAGTGACTATTCTGCACTGTAGCCCAAGGCAGCAAAGCCCTCTCCAAGCCCCCCTGGGCCTGCGAAAACGTCAATTACTTTATAGGGTTCTTTGTCAGCCATTATTGTTTTTACATAATCAGCTGAAAGATTCTGGTGGTAACGAATGGAAATGTAGCATGGGTGCGAGTTCTATCTCGTTTACAAGGGTTACCATCATATCTGAATGACAGCACATGCCACAATTGAGGTTTTGTCATATCTCATACAGCCGCAGCCACAGTAATCTTGCTGGGAGCCACCACGTCGCGAACCAATTGATTTTCTCAAAACGAGATCAGAACAACTTATCACACAAATTGTCCAGCTGCATGACCCGACGCCCACGCCCACTGGAAGTTGAATCCGCCCAAGTGCCCAGTTACATCGACCGCTTCACCAATGAAATAAAGTCCGGGCACTTTTTTCGCTTGCATGGTTTTGGATGACAGTTCACGGGTATCTACTCCGCCTAACGTCACTTCTGCTTTTTTGTAGCCTGCGGTGCCGCTAGGTGTAACTTGCCAGTCTTGCAACTGGGCCGCGATATGTTGTAACTCGCTCTCACTGTATTGCTGCATTGGCCTGATCGGCAGCACTGACGTAATAGTTTCGCTCCAAACTTGTGCAAAGCGTCTGGGCAGATATTGCGCCAGCAGATTAGGTAGCAATATGGCGCTATGCCTGTGACTGAGCAGTAACGCGGTTGCGTCCAGATCCGGCAAGAGGTTGATATGAATTGCATCGCCGGGCTGCCAGTAGGAGGAAATCTGCA
>VFJL01000036.1 GCA_009886095.1 Nitrosomonadales bacterium
GAAGTCGATTCATTATCTGCTGCTGCACAGACACGGTTGTTACGGGTGATACAGGAAGGGGAGTTGGAGCGAGTCGGCGGCAAGCAAACGCTATCGGTTGACCTGCGAATAATCTCTGCGACCAATCAGAACCTGGAGGAGCTGGTTAAACAAGGGAAATTCCGCCAGGATCTGTATTACCGGATTAACGTGGTTCGATTGAATATCCCACCTCTGGTCGAACGTCCCGAAGATCTGCCTTACCTTGTTCAATTTATATTGCAGCGCATGAACAAGAAATATAATAAAGCCGTCGAATCGGTCAGCCGTGAGGTGATGCGGAAAATTCGTGCATACCCGTGGCCTGGTAACGTCCGTGAACTGGAAAATATCCTTGAACGCAGTCTATTATTCGCCACTGGCAAGGAAATGGCTCAACTAGACTTGGAACTTCCGGCTGCAAACAATGCAGGGGAATGGAAGGATGTAAAAGAACGCGCTCTGGCCGGGGTTGAGCAGGTGTTTCTTGCGACGGCTTTAAAGGCGCATCAGGGAGATATAAAGAAAGTAGCCGAGGAGATGAATATTACATCACGTGCTGTCTACACCAAGATAAAAAAACATCATCTCAAGCTGGCAAATTACCGAGGGTGATCTTTTTTCTGACTGACTGTTGATGAATTGCAGTTTACATACTCAACATGCGTCGCGCTTCCTCTGCAGCACCCAGCAGCCCAACTTTTTGATTCATCACTACACACACCGGAATCTCGCTCATCATTGCGGAGTAACGTCCCTTGCTGCAGAAGGCTTGCACGAAACCGCCTTCCCTGAGTTTGCCGATAATTTTTGGCGCTATGCCGCCGGCCACATATACGCCGCCGTGGCTTAGCCCCGCCAGTGCCAGATTCCCGGCATAGGCACCATAAATTTCAACAAATAGATCAAGCGCTTTTGCTGCAATGGGATGCTTACGGCTCAATGCGAGATCAGTTACCTGTGCTGCACCATCGCTGTCAATATCTGTTCTTGGCAGTCCAGAATCTGCACCTGGACTTGCTTGCAGAAAATTGAATATATTCGTCAGACCGGGCCCGGATATCACCCGCTCAATCGACACATGGCCAAATTCTTTCCATAGATATTCGAGCAGGCCAGCCTGCAGTTCATTAGCAGGGGCAAAATCCATATGACCTGCTTCAGTAGGCAATGGCAGATAACGTCCTCCCTGCCAGGTGAGCCACGCCACACCCATGCCGGTACCAGCACCCAGCGCCACACGCATCCCTTGAGTTTGCGGCTTTCCCGGTTGCAACGTTACCAGATCACTTTCGGATAAGGCTTCTATACCCAGTGCCACGGCCTCAAAATCATTGATGAGCTTCACGCTGGAGATGGAAAATTCCGTAGCAATAGCGGCGGCATCCATCAACCACGGCAGATTGGTGAGCTTGGCCCGCTGTGCCATTATCGGCCCTGCCACAGCAAGGCAGGCAGTTGCTGGATTACAATCCACAAGGTTCATTCCAGCTCTAGCCAGAAAATCCTTGAGGACATCTGAAAAACTGGTATATGCCCGGCTATCGTACTGCAGCTCGTAACGCACCTGCAGCGCACCGTCCTTCAATTGCAGTGCCCGTAATGCGGTCTTGGTGCCGCCGATATCACCGCAAATAAAAGATCCGTTCATCCTAAACCCGGCAGTTGGACGGGGTAGAGTGTGCGGTTTTTGGGGTGCAGGGCAAGGCGCGACGACGCGGAATGGTCGCTCCATTCCAAGAAGTTGCAACGCAGCCATGTGCCGCAAAAACCGTGCAATCTGCCCGGTAGCGAATTCACCCAGAGGATGAAGGCCAAATACTGCAAAAAATCATTATGTGTCATGGTGTTAAATTAAAAAACGAGCGGTCAACTGCCGGATTTAGGATCATAGATCGCTCCACCGTTGCGCTGGATCCTGGCGATAAAATAAAGCAAGTTGCTCATAAACTTCCGGGAAGTATTGTTTTATCGGCAGCGGCATTTCGAAAAATACTTCACTTAATACGGCGAAAAATTCTGCCGGATTTTCGGCGGCATAGGGATCAATGACGGTTTCTTCACCCGTCTCTACTTGCCTGCAGAAATCAGTATAAGCCTTGTTGAACGCATGACTCCATGTTTGCCGACTCATGCCCGGATGCAGCACAGGATAGCCATTGGCATTCCCATTCAGCATGTCAAGTTTGTGGGCAAATTCGTGTATCACAACGTTATACCCCGGCTCTGCACCAATGCCATCGGCATCCTCCCACGAAAGAATCACCGGCCCAGCCGGCCAGGATTCTCCGCTCACTGGTTCGCGTGTGCGATGCACTATGCCGTTCTCGTCGGTGTATTCATAGTCGCGGATAAACTCGCCGGGGTAGACAACGATCTCGACCCAGTCGTCGTAGTAATCCAAAGTGAGATTCAGAATCAGGATACAGGCCTGCGCCGCGATTATTACGCGCATTGGTTCGGTGATCGCGAGGCCACCGGCTCCACTGATTTGTTTGGTGTGAAGAAAAAGCGTAACAATTTGACGCAAGCGCTCAAGCTCATCCGGAGTCAAGCCGCGCAGAAATCGCAGCCGTTTCACCGCTCCTTGCCAGAGGTTATCTGGCACGAGCTCATGTGTGAGAATGCGATGCTGACGCCAGGTTTTGAAATTCCAGGACATTGCACTTCAGGATCAGGCTTCGCCGGGTTCCGGTGCCGGTTTGTTTTCCACTTGCGGCACATCCAGTTCCACTGCCTCGATCTTGGCAAAGCGTTGACTAATTTTTCGGCTGGAAATATGCACTTCCTCCACATCCTGATTGGCCAGGCGGATATGCTCAGCGAGTTTTTTCATACGCTCGTCAAAGCGCCCAAAATCCTTGCCGAGTCCAGATAGTTCATGCTTAATAATATGTACCTGCTCGCGTGTTTCCACATCCTTCAGTACCGCGCGCGCAGTGTTTAGTACAGCCATTAGTGTAGTGGGCGAGACTATCCATACCCGTTTCTGCATAGCGTAATCCACCACATCGGCAGGGTAAGCATGGATCTCGGCGAACACCGCTTCTGCCGGGACGAACATCACTGCACCATCGCAGGTTTCTGGCGGCAGAATATATTTTCCAGCGATGTCGTCTATGTGCTTTTTCACATCTGCTCTAAATTGTTTTTGCGCCAGCGCCCGATCGGTATCATTTGTATCACGCTCATACATACGATGATAATTTTCCAGCGGGAATTTTGAATCCACTGCCACCATGCCGGTGGGAGATGGCAGATGCAACACACAATCGGCACGGTTTCCGTTGGAAAGCGTGTGCTGCATCGCGTAAGTTCCAGTCGGCAAAATATTGCGTACCAGCGCCTCCAGCTGCACTTCGCCGAATGCGCCGCGCGAACGTTTGTCACCGAGCAATTCCTGCAAGCTCAACATGTTAGTGGTGAGGCCGTCTATTTTTTTCTGTGCCTCATCGATAGTCGCCAGCCGCGTCATTACACTGATGAAAGTGTCGTTGGTTTTTTTGAATCCCTCATCGAGACGTTCGGTAACCTTTCCGCTGATTTGATCGAGCCTTCCTTCCACCATGCTGCGTAACTGTTCGGAAGTCTTGCTCAACATCTCGGATAGCCGGTCACCCTGATTCGTCAGCCCTTCATGCGCATCCTTGAGCATTTCGCGGTGCTTGTCTTCTATCAGCTTCGCCTGTTGCGACAACAATCCACGTATCACCGCCGAGAGCAGGCCAATCCTGATCACAAGAAAAGCCATGGCAAGCATAACGGCGGCAGAAATAATGATCAGTAAAATTTCAGGTCTCATGTTGTAAAGTATACTGTGGTTAATTTTTCGGGTGTGAATCACTTACAGTTTTGCGCTAGCCGCAGCTATCAGCGCCATTTTTTCTTTCCTGTCCAGCTGCTTGATTGCATATTCGCGCTTACCTGCCGCCGAACGCGTGTCCTGTTTTTCCTGGTAGACGAGAATTACCGGGCGTCGGGCACGCGTATAGTTGGCGGCCAACTCATTACTCGAATTATGCTCTGCCACGCGCCGTACCACATCCATGGCAATGCCGGTGTAGAGGCTGCCGTCCGCACAGCGCACCATATAAACACTCCATGTATCCATCATGACCAATGATTCAAGCCCACGCCACTGCTGTTTTGCGGCAGTTGACGCATCTTAGCCAGGCGCGCCAATCCAAAGTGAATGAAGGCCAGCGCCGTCAGTACTGCGGCAAACAGATTCAGAAATGGCACAAATTGAAGCAAACCGGTCAGCAGCCCCAGACCCCACCATGACGATCGGTACGTGGACAACAGGGTTTGTAGCTCCTCCCGGCTGGCGTGTTCTGCCAGCGCATCATATCGAAACAAACGCTGGTTTAGATACGTTGCAGCAATAAAGGGAACCACCACCCCTGCGCCGACTAACCACAACGGCAGAATAAATACCCAGATAGCGCTAAAAATGCCGATGGCAAGTAGAGCGTTAAGCAGGCTGCCAACCATGCCGCCGCCATGTTCGCGTTTGAGTTGCGGATAATCACGTTCGGCTACCAGACGAATCAGCGCCGGCATGGCGAACAAAGCGGTAATCACCAGCGCGGTAATGAAGACCAGCGGCACGAACAGCAGTAGATGCGCAGTGGCCTGGATGCCGTACGCAACCCAGCGCGGCTCCACGCCTTCGAGCCAGGTTTGAATGCCGATAGCGGTGAGGCCACTGGCGATCCAGCCTGAGAAAGTGTCCCAGAAGCTCACACCCAGAACCAGCCACAGTAATACCGCTGCCAGAATTGGCCAGATCACAGTCCATAGTACTTCCAGCCGGAACAAGTCGCGGA
>VFJL01000026.1 GCA_009886095.1 Nitrosomonadales bacterium
ATGATGTCAATCAGAGCGGCGATACTACGGTCAGCATCAGCTTTACTGCTGTCTATCTTGGTTGCGAGTGCGTCAATCAGTTCTTTGCGGTTCATTGTAGTTACTCCCTGTGGTGATTATATAAAAATATGTTGCGGATAATTCGCATATTAGTACGAAAGTTTCAGAGTTTAAAAACCCCCATGTTAATTCTTTTAATTATTTGATTGTAATAATAAAAGATGTCTAGCAAGCGTATAATAATATTTACCTTACAAGCAGCCTGAATAACTCAGGATACCGCAATGAATCATGGCACAAAAACAGCAGAACTTCCAGATTTAACGGCGAATTTATTTCGTGACGGGAGTTGTTTCATCGACAATCTGTTTGCCGATCTGTGGAAGCATGCAGACATGAAAATGTGACTAGATCGTATTGGCTTTCACAAGTGTTCTGGCACCTCTGCGTGGGCAGCAGAGTTCCTGTAAAGCAGCGGTCTTATCCGGGTTTGCCGTCTAACCGGGAGCGTGTTAATACAGGCCAGTACCGTATCACATAAAGACCAAATGCCGCCGCCCAAAGCAGTCCTGATAACTGAACACTCGCCATATACAATCCAGGCAAGGCAATGCCGCCAAAGACACGAACAAGCGCCGCGACTTGTATCAGCAGAAACGCTGTAAGCTCGAAGCCATCCGCTATCAAGAGTCGCCCGGTATGACCACGAGCAGTCCGGGTTCATCATGCCCAGAGTTAATCCGCCAATTGCGCCTACGGTGAGCGCATGGGTAGCATATGACCCGGCCAGCAAATCCAGTGCAAACAGGCCGCGTAGCGCAAGGTGCACGACTATCCATGCGTATGCTGCATGAAGTATCCACACCAGCGGCGTAGCAAGGGTGCGCCACGGCTTCCATAGATATAGGCGCACACCATGCGCTAGTGCACCGATCAGCGCAATCGTGGCAATGACTGTCTGAGGGGGCTGCAGCAAATCTGCTACGAACAGCAGTATTATGGTACCAAGTACAAGTTTTTCCACCCATGCTTTGCGTGTTGCGTTGGTGCCGGGTACCCCATTGTTGGTGAACATCGGAATCACGCGACCACCTATTACCACCATGATAAATAGCACCACGTCCAGCGCAAGCTGCAAGCCCAAATGCGGTGACAGTTTGAAATATCCTTGTAACGCCAAGTGTATTGCAAGGATCAGCGCACCCATCAGCACTAGCAGCCCCACAAAAAAATAGTTGCGAATATTGCGTGATCGCAGCAACGGAATGCCAATCGCCAGCGCGACAGCGACAGGAAAAGCTGCATTTACCACGGCTGCGGTCATGGCGAACTGGGTCAGCACCAAAACCCTGCCGCATACCCAGAGCGCTGCCAACGCCATCAACGGCACGCCGCTTGGTGTCGGCTCGTTTGTCCAGGCACGCACGGCAGTCAACAGAAAGCCCGCAATGACCGCAGTCGTGTATCCAAATAACATTTCGTGACCATGCCATACTGGCCCCTGCAGATATGCTGAAGGAAGATAGCCCGAGGACTGTACTGCCCAGAGCAGTACGCTGAAGGCACCGAATAGGCTTGCCAACAGGTAAAACGGGCGAAACCCCAAATTCCATAGTGCAAAGCTGGCAACAATAGGCGGAGGCTTGGGTTGTAGTTGCCGAGTAAGCGGCAGTTCGTTCATATTAAAGTCCTGGCAGCCCAGCACGTAGCGTGCGTTGTAATACTGCAGATTTGTGGCAACGGTCACTATTAGATAATACTTGTTTATTTGTGATATCGGCTAATTAGCCTGCATAATATTGATTGATCCAGGGGTAAAATCTACGGATAGAGTGCCCTGTTGCATTCCAAAAAAACCTACGCACCACCAATACTTTTCAGTTTTGTCACGTTTCTAAATCAGACGCTTATTTTTCACCTGAATCCAGAAGATTGGCGTGCCTGAAAGGATAAATCTGAGAATTGATAATAATTTATTATCTATTCTGATCCTGCTGCTATCCTTAATAATCAGTACCATTCCCGCATAGAGCCAGGCAAAGATAAATGAACCAAATCACGATTGTGACCGGTGGCGCAGGTTTCATTGGCAGTCATCTGGTGGGACAGTTGATCGAATCCGGTCAATCGGTTCGAGTGATTGAGCTTCCGGGGGTTGACGTGGGGCACTTGCCGACAGAAGTCGAGGTAATTTTTGCTGATATCCGGGATCGCGACACGGTGGCCCGGGCTCTGAAGGGAGGGCGATGGGTTTATCATCTGGCTGCCAATCCCAATCTGTGGGCCCGTGATCATAAGGAATTCGATACGGTGAATCACATTGGCACGGTCAATGTTCTGGAAGCCGCAATTGATGCTGGAGCAGAGCGGATCTTGCACACCAGTACTGAGAGCATACTAACCAAGGCCGGTACAACCGAACTTATCAATGAATACATAGAGATTCTTGAGAGTGATGCGGTTGGACCCTATTGCCTATCCAAACTGAGAGCGGAAAACGTAGCCATGGAAAAAGCCCGGGCGGGATACCCGGTTGTTGTGGCCAGTCCGACTATGCCGGTCGGCCCGGGAGATCGCAGGCTCTCTCCACCGACACGTTTGATCCTGGATTTCTGCCAAGGCAGACTGCCTGCGATGATGGAATGTACTCTCAACATGATCGATGTGCGTGATGTGGCGACAGGCCTGATTCGCGTGCTGGAGCGTGGGCGCCTTGGTCGGCGTTATCTTCTGGGAGGAGAGAATCTCACACTTGAAAAACTTCTGAGGATTCTGTCGGAGCTGACCGGTGTTCCCATGCCACGTTGGAGAATCCCTTACCCGGTTGGTTTGGCTGCGGCATATCTCAATGAATTCTGGGCCGATCATGTGAGTGGTCAGCCCCCAGAGGCTACCGTAACTGGTGTCCGTCTGGCCCGTCGGCTTATGCATTTTGATCATTCCGACAGTCTTGCGGAATTAGACCTCGCCCCCCGTCCTATCCAGGAATCAGTGGCCGATGCTGTGAATTGGCTACGTCAAACGGGGCAGCTTCGCTTGGATCGCCCCTGATTTGTTGTTGGCCACGTTCTAGACTCCCTTCGCCGCTGACTTTACGTTCAACAGGATGACGGGCAACGCGATCATGGGTTGAGCGGTGAAATTTCCTGGTTCAACCGGGTGTTCGTTCATCATGGCCACATGTAGTAGAAAGTTGAGCCAACATTAACCGTTAAGGGCATACAAATATGGGGCAGAAAATCGCATTGGTTAGCGGGGCATCCAGTGGTATGGGGAAAGCTACAGCGGAACTGCTTGCTGCCAACGGCTATTATGTGTTTGCCATGGCGCGGCGCATGGAGCGACTGGAGCAGATGCGTTGCGAGCAGATAGAACCCGTTTGGATGGATGTTACCGATACAAAGAGCGTTCGTGCAGCAGTGGAGCATGTCATAGCGAGCAAGGGTCGGATTGATGTGCTGGTAAACAGCGCTGGGTATGGCCAACTAGGCGCAATCGAATGTGTCTCAATGGAGGCCGCTCATCAGCAATTCGAAGTCAATGTCTTCGGCTATGCACGCTTAATACAAGCAGTCCTGCCGCATATGCGACGCGAGAAGTCTGGGCGTATCATCAACATCACTTCGATTCTAGGTAAAATATCAATCCCAGGTTTTGGCTGGTATGCTGCTTCCAAGCATGCGGTAGAGGCGCTGTCCGAAGCCTTGCGCGGCGAAGTGATGGGATTTGGAATCGATGTGATAGTGATGGCCCCTGGGTTCATCAAGACGGAGTTTGGCACCAAGCAGTCTGCATTACTTGAAGCCGTGGCGCATCCGCCAGCCTACCAGAAACTTCTCGCTGGTGTTCATAGCTTTGTGGCCGATGAATCCAAAGTACCCGGTCCAGGAATTATCGCCTTGGCGATACTCGATGCAGCCACAGCAGTGAATCCCTCGGCACGTCATGCATTACCCATCGATTCCAAGATGGCCATCATTGGCAGGTGGCTGCTAGGCGGGCCAATTTTTTCCTGGGTAATCCGGTGTCTGATGAAAATCTAATCTTGCTGTGATTGGCGTCTACTTAATTCTGACCTAGAGTTTGAATCGCCCCTGATCGACTAGATGCTTTCCAGCCTCCCAAAATACCACCTCACGGTTTCTGACAGTCGGCTGCCGCCGCCGGTTGAAAATTGACCATCTGTGCTGATTGAATGCCAACTAGACGACTATACCTTAACAATTTGTCGTTATTTTCTTTCTGGCAACTTGGTTATGATTAGTCTTCGACCGGCAAACAACTCAGGAGTTGATCAATTCTTGTCCGGTGATAACGACTGTACTCAAGACGACAGCTTATCCTGGGCTTTATTTCCCTGCCATAGATTGGCATTTATCAATAAATGCTTGCCGCGCAGCTTCGTTGTCGAAAGTTGGAAGCGCCGCCTGCATTCCTGCGCCAGAACAGTTCGTTGCGTTTGCTTCAGGAACCCCATCACCACCACAACCAACCAAAGCAGCACTAAGGGCAATAATAAATACAACATGTTTAGAGCTCATTAAATTCTTCCTCTTTAAAAATCATCAATATGGCGCGGATTAAAGTCCGAAGTGTAACAACTAGTGGTTGCTTGGCACAGCTCACCGGTATTCCGAAGAATACCTCATAATGAGTTCAAAATTCCAGCACTTTGTGGGGTTGGTGGTTGAGTGACTCTACACCGTTTCCGCCAATCATCTATATGCAAAGTCATTTTAGAGTGGCTTTATTTTACTCCGCTACTCCAGTAAGCGAACGTCTAACGCTTGGACTTCGCGCAATTCCGACGGTACGATAACGTTATGTATTGCTGCAGCGGGAGTAACCAAGACCTAGAAGATTAAGCCTAAGGCTTTGTTTTATTTGGCTCCCCGACCAGGGCTCGAACCTGGGACCTGCGGATTAACAGTCCGTCGCTCTACCAGCTGAGCTATCGGGGAATTGAAGAGGTGCATATACTAATGGCTAGCGCTGCGCTGGTCAATCGAATCCGTTCTAATTGACATCGAATCCGTTCTAATCTACTAGAGAATCTGTAATTACTTCTAAGTCAGCGTTCATTGAAACACATGATCGTTGTTTCATGCAGGTTTCAGCGCCGTTTTTGTAGTGATAATTCCTGACTGTTGAGTAATAGAGTATTGGCATGAGATCGGACTGTTATATTTGCGCTTCAGGCCAATGCTTTGCCGATACGGTCGAGCGCATTTTCCAGATTGCTCATTGAGGTAGCAAAAGAAAGACGGATATAACCTTCGCTACCAAATGCTGATCCTGGCACTACTGCCACCCCGCCTTGCTCCAGCAGGTATTCGCTGAGAGCGATATCGCTACCATCCTTTAGTCTTCCTTGGACATATAGGCTAGCGATCGCCTGTCGGGTATCGGCAAAAGCGTAAAATGCACCAGCTGCCAGTAGGCACTTGACGCCAGGCATGGCATTGAGCCTGTCGGTGACGTAGATGTTACGTTCCTTGAATGCGGTTACCATCGGTACAATGCATCCTTGGTCGGCGGTGAGTGCTGTTTCTGCAGCGACCTGCGAGATGGAAGTGGGATTAGAGGTGCTCTGTGACTGGATGTTTTCCATGGCGGTAATGATTGGTTCCGGTCCGCCGCAATAACCTATGCGCCAACCGGTCATAGCGTAAGCCTTGGAGACGCCGTTAAGTACCATGGTGCGTGGATACAGATCGGGGCAGGCATTGAGGATATTTACGAATTTGCTGTCAGATAGCAAAATGTGCTCATACATATCATCGGTAGCGATCAATATCTGTGGATGCTTGCGTAGCACCTCGCCGAGAGCTTTGAGTTCATCCTGTGTATAAACTGCACCGGAAGGATTGCCGGGGCTATTGATGACAAACATCTTGCTTTTCGGTGTAATGGCTTTTTCCAGTTGAGCTGCGGTAATCTTGAAGCCTTGCTCAATGCCCGCTTCAATAATCACTGGCTTGCCTTCGGCAATCAGAACGATATCGGGGTAGGAGACCCAATAGGGCGCAGGAATGATGACCTCATCGCCGGGATTGATAACTGCCAGCGTCAGATTGAAGAAGCTTTGCTTGCCACCGCATGACACCAATATTTGTTTGGCGGTATAGTCAAAACCATTCTCATGCTTGAATTTGGCAATAATGGCGCTCTTCAGACTGGGGGTGCCACCCACCGGCGTATATTTGGTGAATCCCCGGTTGATGGCGGCAATGGCTGCATCTTTGATGTGCTGCGGCGTATCGAAATCTGGTTCACCGGCACCAAGTCCAATAATGTCGTTGCCTTCAGCCTTAAGTTTGGCGGCGCGGGCGGTAACGGCGAGGGTAGGGGAGGGCTTGATGGCCTGAACGCGCTGAGAGAGTTTCACGATAATGTCCTTACGCTGATGCGGGTGTCGCCCGCATGATAAAATTAATCCAAAAATGAATCTGGCCTTGGAATTATACCTGTGATCGTTACCTTCCCCAATAGTCCTTACAAGCTTCATCAGCCATTTGAACCTGCTGGTGATCAACCTGAAGCTATCGCTAAATTGATGGAAGGGATGGAGGATGGTCTCGCGTTCCAGACGCTACTGGGCGTGACTGGCTCCGGCAAGACTTTTACCATAGCGAACGTGATTGCGCGACTGGGTCGTCCCGCACTCATTATTGCACCGAATAAAACATTGGCAGCACAACTCTACGCAGAAATGCGCGAATTCTTTCCAGAAAATGCCATCGAGTATTTTGTTTCTTATTATGATTATTATCAGCCGGAAGCCTACGTTCCATCGCGTGATATGTTCATCGAGAAGGATTCAAGTATCAACGCGCATATTGAGCAAATGCGGCTGTCTGCGACCAAATCATTACTCGAACGGAATGACACCATAATCGTTGCGACCGTGTCATGCATTTACGGTATCGGTGACCCCGTGGATTATCACGGCATGATTCTGCATTTGCGCGAGCATGAAAAAATTACTCAGCGAGATGCCATAAAACGACTGACTGAAATGCAGTACGAGCGCAACGAGATAGAATTTGACCGTGGAACCTTCCGCGTCCGCGGCGACGTGCTTGATATTTTTCCTGCTGAAAGTTCGGAAAATGCTCTACGGGTATCATTGTTCGAGGACGAGGTGGAAAGCCTGGCGCTGTTTGATCCGCTCACCGGACGAATTTTGCAAAAGCTGTCGCGTTATACGGTTTACCCGTCAAGCCACTATGTCACACCCAGAAGCACGACGTTACGTGCGATTGAAACTATCAAAGCAGAATTGCGCGAACGTATCGAATTTTTCCACCAGCACCACAAACTGGTAGAGGTACAACGCATCGAACAGCGCACCCGTTTTGATCTGGAAATGCTCAACGAATTGGGGTTCTGTAAAGGTATCGAGAACTATTCGAGGCACCTATCAGGGAGAAATCCGGGGGAACCGCCACCCACGTTGATTGATTATCTACCGCCTAATTCGCTGATGGTGATTGACGAAAGTCATGTCACTATCCCGCAGGTTGGTGGTATGTACAAAGGCGACCGGTCGCGCAAAGAAAATCTGGTGGATTACGGCTTCCGCATGCCATCGGCGCTAGATAACCGTCCGCTTCGGTTCGACGAATTTGAAAAAATGATGCCGCAAACAGTATTTGTTTCTGCTACCCCAGCGGAATATGAACGCGTTCATGCTGGTCAAGTGGTAGAGCAGGTAGTACGCCCCACCGGTCTACTGGACCCACCAATTGAAGTGCGTCCTGCCACCACCCAGGTTGACGACCTCATGTCGGAAGTCAATCTGCGCACTGCCAAAAATGAACGGGTACTGGTAACAACATTGACCAAGCGTATGGCCGAAGACCTGACTGATTATTTCTCCGATCACGGTATCAAGGTGCGCTATCTCCATTCGGATATAGATACGGTAGAGCGAGTGGAAATTATTCGTGATCTGCGGCTCGGTAAATTTGATGTGCTGGTGGGTATCAATCTGCTCCGGGAGGGCTTAGATATTCCTGAGGTGTCGTTGGTAGCGATACTGGATGCTGATAAGGAAGGCTTTCTGCGGTCAGAGCGCTCGCTGATCCAGACTATGGGGCGCGCGGCGCGCCATATCAACGGTACCGCCATTCTTTACGCCGATAGGATCACCGATTCAATGCGCCGTGCCATCGGCGAAACTGATCGCCGCCGCAATAAACAAATTCTGTTTAATCAGGAAAATGGCATTACGCCTCGTAGTGTGCATAAGCGCATCAAGGATCTGATTGACGGTGTTTACAACATCGAAACCGCGCAGCAGCATCTCAAAGCCGCACAAGAACAAGCCCGTTATGATTCCATGAGCGAAGTGCAACTGGCAAAGGAAATTAGACAGATGGGAGAACAAATGCTGGATGCAGCAAGAAACCTGGAATTCGAGAAAGCGGCGCAATATCGCGACGAAATGAAAAAACTCAAAAGTAAACTATTCGTTGGTTTTATCGAGTCAGAGCAACCGGAGCCTAAAACAATTCCGGCAGGGATGGTTAAAGTCCCACAAAAGCAGAAGAAAATTAAAAATTAATTCTAATATTAATCAACAATATACTATTAAATATTAATGTTGATTAGTATATCATTTCTGTACCGTTGCAGACGTTACAAAGATTATTCGGTCGAAGCTGCGGTTTAAGGTTTTGCTAGCGAAGTTATTCATCACCATACTCTGCACAAACTGGACACGATCTCCCATCTTTACCCTGGTTGTAGGGGCTGCAATCCAGAAACGTTTGCCGCTGTTTTCCAATTCCATATAAGTGTAGCCTGGCGCGTCCAGGGTGGCGACCACCCGGCCTTCGCTACTTGGTGAGCTTTTTGCTGCACCGGCGCTATTGGCAGTCACTTTTTCTACAGCAAACGCGGGTAACGGGTTCAGCAATGCGAAGCCAATCGAAGCAACCACTGCCAAGTAAGATATTCTCACAACGCCTCCAGTATTATTAATTAAAAAAGATCAGGTATACCGCGCATGATACACCTTCAACTTTCGTTGTTCCAACTCGCTTGTCTGATCCTGTAGCGCTGCCTGGTTTTATGCTACCTCGAAAAAGGGGTAGACATGAAACGAATGGAATGGTTACTGGAGACTCAAAAGATGCGATTTAAATAAGCGTATACAGGGTGGCAGGAAGGGCGTTTACCCGGATTGCGACAGCCACCGCCGACATACTCCCACAGAGGTTAAGATTAACCCCACTCAGTTTGAATAGGCATTGGAACAATTGGATATCAAGATGATTGCGGCTTATTCACCATAGCCACGTGGCGAATCAAAGCTACAATTCAACGTATCGGAAAGTGAGTAATGCACTTGCTAAAAAAACCAGATAATTCTGTTTGCTGTACTTCGAATTCGAATTCGTGAAGAATAATTCAGCTCGGGTAAGGAGTTTTGCAAGAGGCTCAATGGGTAGAGCTTCTGTCAGTGTGCCGATCTAATGACCTATTTTGAGTCAGTTGATACAAGAGAGGCCCGAAATGTTCCAGTCTCTGATAAAATTAACGATTGAGAAGACGAGGGAATAGGTATGGGACTGGGTATAGAATCAGCATTCTTGCAAAATAATATCGCCATGATCCTAGCTGCCGTAGTGAGCGGTGGCATGCTGCTCTGGTCAGTATTTTCGTCACAGCGATCCGGTAATGAGGTGGATACGCTGGTGGCCGTGCAGCTTATCAACTACAAGGATGCGCTGGTGCTGGACGTAAGGGAAGGCAGTGAATATGATGGAGGCCACATCTCCAATTCGAAGCATATTCCCGCTGACAAGCTTGAGGATCGCATACAGGAGTTGGAAAAGTTCAAAGACAAACCAATTGTGGTGATACATCGTAGCGGTATGAACGCTAGTGGCAAAACCGGCTCGATATTGGGCAAACATGGTTTTGTACATGTGCATAATCTTGCAGGGGGTATCGATACATGGCGGCAGGCGAATTTGCCGATAGTGAAGAAGTAGAGGCAATTGCGTGGCCAGAATAACCATGTACTCCACTGGCGCTTGTCCATATTGCATAATGGCGGAAAGACTATTGCGCTCCAGAGGGGTGACTGAACTCGAAAAAATTCGAGTTGATCTGGATTCAACCCGCCGTACTGAAATGATGGAGAGAACCGGGCGTCGCACCGTTCCACAAATTTATATCGGCGACACTTATGTCGGTGGTTACGATGACCTGGCGCAACTTGATCGCAACGATGAGCTGGTAAAATTGTTGGCAGTCTGATGTATGACGCGCTGCGGTTAACTAATTTTTGAGAATAATTGTATCCCTATAACGTTGGCTGTTATGCCAATGCGTCACTTTTTTTGAATCAATCAAAACGGAATTTAACATGAGCGAACAGCAGCAACCGATCTTCCGCATCGAGAAAATTTACGTCAAAGACCTGTCTCTGGAGATTCCCCACGCGCCAGGGATTTTCCTTGAACGTGAAGCGCCTCAGGTGGACGTGCAGTTGCATACGGTGGGTGAGCGCATTGATGAAGGTATGTACGAGGTACTGTTGACCGCAACCATCACCGCCAAAGCCAAGGACAAGACTATGTTCCTGGTGGAGGTCCGGCAGGCCGGCATCTTCCAGATACGCAACGTGGCAGAAACTGAAATGGAACCTGTATTGGGTATTGCCTGCCCCAATATTTTATTCCCCTATTTGCGTGAAGCCGTGTCAGACATAGTCACACGCGCTGGATTTCCTCCGGTAATTCTGAACCCGGTGAATTTTGAAGTTATTTACCAGCAGGATAAACAAAGGGCTGATCTGATTACAGCGACAGCGGCGTCACCGGAAGAGGCAAAGCAAACGCATTGAAAATGAAATACGCCGTGTCCCTCAAAAGCTCACCCTGGTGGCGCCGGATTCAGGCGGTACTTTTTGTTTCGTTGCTGATGATTCAGGGGCATGCCATTGCGGCTATGGAATTTTTTTCCATAGCCGACAATGCGGTCATCATGTATGACGCTCCATCGCTTAAGGCCGGTAAAGTATTCGTGGTAAGCCGTCACCTGCCAGTGGAAGCGATAGTGAAAGTTGAAGGCTGGGTTAAGGTGCGTGATAGCGGCGGCAGTCTTGCCTGGGTGGAAGAAAAAATATTAAGCAATAAGCGTTACGTGATTGTCATTGTGCCACAGGCCGAGGCATATCAGGCTGCAGATGTAAATTCGTCGCTGTTGTTCGAGGTCCAGCAAAATGTTGTAATGGAGTGGCTGGAACCAGCCGTGAACGGTTGGATCAAGGTGCGGCATCGTGACGGCGAGAGCGGCTACATCAGGACATATCAGGTCTGGGGCTCATGAAAATAGCCATCCTGGGTGCCGGCGCTTGGGGTACTGCGTTGGCCATTAATCTCAGCGTGCGCCATCAAGTAACATTGTGGACAGTGGATGCGGAGCACCTTGCTGAGATGGTCTCGCAGCGCACCAACCGACGTTATCTTCCCGATTTCCCCCTGCCTGATTCGCTGCAACTGACTTCTATACTTGCCGTTGCCATTGACACTGCTGACCTTGCACTGATTGTCGTTCCTGTCGCTGGTTTACGCGAGACATTGCGCAAGATAGTTGCTTGTGGAAAAAAAGTGTCGGTGATCTGGGGATGCAAAGGATTCGAGGCACAGTCTGCCATGCTGCCACATCAGGTGGCGCAGGAGGAATATGCCGGAGTGGCGCCCTGCGGCGTGTTATCAGGGCCAAGTTTTGCCCAGGAAGTGGCGCGGCGGTTACCTACTGCCTTGACCCTGGCATCAGATAATGCAGAATTCTCCAGAAACATTGCAGCACAATTGCATACGGCCTGGCTACGAGTTTATTCAAGCAGAGATGTCATTGGTGTGGAAACGGGTGGGGCGGTCAAGAACGTTATCACGCTAGCTGCCGGTATTTCCGATGGTATGGGTTTTGGCCACAATGCCCGTGCAGCACTGATTACACGTGGGTTGGCCGAGATGACCCGGCTTGGTCTGAAACTAGGTGGGCACCTGGAAACCTTCATGGGACTGGCGGGGGTTGGTGATCTCATACTCACCAGTACTGGTGACCTGTCCCGTAACCGTCAGGTGGGTCTAATGCTGGCTGCAGGGCGACCGCTGCCGGATATTCTGCACGATCTAGGACACATTGCAGAAGGAGTGTACTCGGCACGGGAAGTGCTCCGGTTAGGCCAGAAACTGAATGTAGAAATGCCGATTACTCAGGCGGTTTGCAGCATACTGTACGATGGTGTGCCAGCCAGGACAGCAGTGGAGGGATTACTGAACAGAGAGCCAAAGACTGAGAATGGCTGAGTGAGACAAGGCGAAAAAAAGTTAAAGAAAACTCTGAAAAATTCTAGCTATGTTTATGAATAAAAAGTATTATGACAAAATTCTTGTTTTCAGAGGGGGTTCATGCTTACTTTTCTCCAGCAAATCCCGCTTGCCGCCAAGCCTCGTAGACCACTATCGCGACTGCATTGGATAAATTCAGGCTGCGACTGCCGGACACCATTGGCACGCGGATGCGGCGATCTTCCGGGAAACTTTCCAGCATGTTTGCCGCTAATCCACGGCTTTCCGATCCAAAAAGAAAAACATCCCCACTGACATAAGTTGCCATAACATGGCGTTGCCCTCCTTTGGTGGATACGGCAAAAATACGTCTGCCTTGCAGATCTCTGGCGCATTCTGCCCAATTTTCGTATACCGTTATGCTGGCAAACTCGTGGTAATCGAGTCCAGCACGCAGCAGTCGCTTGTCCTCCAGAGTGAAGCCCAGTGGCTTGATGAGATGCAGTTTTGTACCTGTATTGGCGCACAGGCGGATAATATTGCCGGTATTGGGTGGAATTTCAGGTTGGAATAGAATTACATCAAACATAATTTATAGGCGCCCTGTAGAATCACGAATCTATTGCGGCGACAGATGATTGTCTATTCTTTATATCAACATCTTCCTTCAGTGTCCTTGCCACCACCCACCCACTCACTTTCACTGCACCGCGTTTGCGCAACACTCGTGCCAATTCGTTCAGGGTTGCGCCGGTAGTCATCACGTCATCCAGCACGGCGATGTGTTTTCCGGTTAAATCCATTTCGCAGGCGAATGCACCCCGAATATTTTTCTCGCGTTCCTTCCACGGCAATCCAGTCTGCGAAGCGGTGTTTTTGACACGCTTGCAGACGTTTGGCAACATGGCAATCCCCGTTTTTTTCACGATATGCCGGGCGATTTCCAATGCTTGATTAAAACCTCGTTCCCGTAATCTTGTAGGATGAAGGGGCATTGGCACGATGAAGTCCGGAAATGTTAACGGATCAATTTGTGGCATTAGTAAATCGGCCAGTATCGGCGCCATAGCAAGATTAGCCTGGTATTTGAGCGAATGGATCATAGCGTCGACTGGAAAGGCGTAACTTGCCGCCGCCACGACATGAGCAAATGCAGGCGGATCTGCCAGGCAGGCGCCACAAACAAGACTTTCCGCAACAAGCGATGCGCATATCGGGCAGCGACTCGGTGGAAGATGCGACAAGCTATCCCAACACGGCCCACACAAGTCATTATCACTGGATGCACCGCACAGTAGGCAATTTTTCCGGAAGAAACGCGGCATAAGGTTTAATCTGCTGTTCAAAAATATCGGGTTATAAATTGACAATGATGAACGAATCCCCGATGATTTGGTTCATTCTGGAAAAACAGTCAAAGCACCTTTTTCAGATTCATTATAGGTCACCTTCAAAAATTCGGATTTCGTCACAATACTTCGTTGTTCACAAAAAATATTTCCTTACATATCATCTATATGCTGCGTCTATATTTTTTATTTCCGCCTTGTCTTATTTGGAACTTTGAATTATTAGAGGCGCCTTATAGTGCGGTCGCACCGAGTAAGTATCTATAGATTAATACAGGACTCAATATGAACCAGCTTATCCCTGATGTAGCCAGCAATGCAACCGCAAGGCAGCTGGACAGCATGACCAACACTGATACCGGTTCATTGCGGTGGAGTATTGCTCAAGTCGAAGTGCTGCTGAATTTGCCGTTCAGCGACCTGATTCACCGTGCTCAACTGGTTCATCGCCAGCATCACGATGCCAACGCAGTGCAGCTATCCACACTGATTTCGGTCAAGACTGGCGGCTGTCCCGAGGATTGTGGTTATTGTCCTCAGGCAGCGCGCTACCATACCGACGTTGAAGATAAGGAAATGCTATCGCTTGATCAAGTGGTTGTCACAGCAAGGGCAGCAAAAGCGCAGGGAGCATCGCGCTTCTGCATGGGCGCAGCGTGGCGCGGACCAAAACAGCGCGATATCGACAAGATAGTGGAAATGATCAGTTCGGTAAAAGCGCTGGGACTTGAAACCTGCGCCACATTGGGTATGTTAAAACCAGGGCAGGCTGAGCAGCTCAGGCAGGCTGGACTTGACTACTACAACCACAACCTCGACACAGCACCAGAATTTTACGGTGAAGTCATCACCACTCGTGATTATCAGGATCGTCTCGACACGTTGGAAAAGGTCCGCGCTGTCGGTATGCACGTGTGTTGTGGCGGTATTGTCGGCATGGGCGAGTCGCGCCATACCCGTGCTGGCTTAGTCGCTCAACTGGCGAATCTCGAACCCTATCCTGAATCTGTCCCTATCAACCATCTGGTACAAGTGGAAGGCACGCCGCTGCACGGCACAGAGGCGCTCGATCCGCTGGAATTCGTCCGCACCATTGCGGCGGCGCGTATTACCATGCCCAAAGCGATGGTGCGACTATCCGCTGGTCGGCAGGAAATGTCAGAAGCGGTGCAGGCGCTGTGTTTTCTTGCCGGAGCCAATTCTGTTTTCTATGGCGATAAGCTGCTTACCACTGGCAATCCAGAAACGCAGCGAGATGATGCGTTGTTCAAGAAACTGGGGCTCCATTCGCTGTAGCTAGAATGCTCTTCGATCTCGCTAAACAACTAAGTAGCCGTGAAAACGAAGGACTACGCCGCCATCGTCTGATTCTGGAAAGCCCTCAATACAGTCATGTCACGATAGCTGGACGCGAATACCTCGCATTTTGCAGCAACGATTACCTTGGCCTTGCCAATCATCCCGAGTTGGTTGAGGCGGTCTGCGATGGCGCCAGACAATATGGAGTAGGGGCGGGCGCCTCGCATCTTATCAGCGGGCATTCTTCAGCTCATCATGCGCTGGAAAGTGCGCTGGCGAGCTTTACCGGATTTCCCCAGGCGCTGCTGTTCTCCACCGGATACATGGCGAATGCCGGGGTAGTGACGGCGCTGATTGATCGTGGCGATGCGGTATTCGCCGATAAACTCAACCATGCTTCGCTCAATGATGCGGTACTGCACTCACGCGTAAAATTGATTCGCTACCCGCACCTCGACCTGGCTGCGCTGGAGCGGCGACTGGCTATGTCACCGGCAAGGCGCAAACTGGTGATGACCGATGCCGTGTTCAGTATGGATGGGGATATGGCCCCCGTGGTTGGATTGCTGGCATTGTGTGACAAATATGATGCCTGGCTACTACTCGACGACGCACATGGTTTCGGGGTGCTGGGGCGACAGGGGCGGGGGGTTGTATCCCATTTCAATATCAGCTCGTCACGCATTATTTACATGGCGACGCTCGGCAAGGCAGCAGGTGTATTTGGTGCTTTTGTTGCCGCGCAAGCGGAAATTATTGAAACCCTGATTCAGTCTGCCCGCAGTTATATCTACACCACTGCCACGCCGCCGCTGTTGTCCCATGCCTTGTTGAGAAGTTTGACGTTGATCGAGCAGGAAGAATGGCGGCGTGAGAGACTGTCACAACTCATCGTACAGCTGAGACAAGGATTGCAGTCGCTACGCTGGAAGCTGATGCCATCCGCCACCCCTATTCAACCTTTAATTATCGGCAGGAACGATGAAGCCTTGCAACTAAGCGAAGCGCTACGTGAGCGCAACATCCTGGTGCCGGCGATCCGTCCACCTACGGTGCCGCAAGGTACGGCACGGCTACGGATTTCCCTGTCTGCTTTACATAGCATGGAAGACGTAGACCAGCTGACGGCGGCATTAAGAGAGCTGGAGAGTAATTCTTAATGACTTTTAATCCATGAGCCTTCACGTTAAAACCTTTGGTACTGGTCCTGATTTGGTTTTGCTGCACGGCTGGGCCATGCATAGCGGCATTTGGAGTGGTGTACGTGACCGGTTGGCGCAGCATTTTCGCTTGCACCTGGTGGATTTACCAGGGCATGGCTCCAGTCCGGCTTTCGGATCAGGTACGTTGCAATGCGTGGTTGATGCTGTTGCAGAGATTTTGCCTGCAAGCTGTATTGTTTGCGGCTGGTCGCTAGGTGGGCAGGTGGCAGTTGAACTTGCATTGCGTACGCCGCAGCGTGTGAGGAAGCTTGTCCTGGTATCCACCACTCCTTGCTTTGTTAAACGTGAAGACTGGCAATGGGGAATGGAAGTTGCGATGTTGCAACTATTCATAAAGAATTTTAAGCGCGATTATGCAACGACTCTAAATCGATTTCTCACTCTGCAAGTGAGCGGCAGCAGCGATACCGCTGCAGTACTGGCGCAATTACGTGCAAGCTTTTCTCCGGAGAGTAAGCCGAATGAGATCTCGCTGCAAGCAGGTCTAAAAATCTTGCTGCTGAACGATTTGCGCAAAAAAATAGAAAGAATTAATCAGCCAGTGATGTTGCTGCATGGAGAAAATGATGTCATCACCAATCCCGCTGCGGCGAGATGGATGCATCAGCAATTGCAGAACTCAGAACTGACAATGCTGCCTGACTGCGGGCATGCGCTATTTTTATCACATCCCAATCAATTTATAGAAAGTTTGGTCCGGACGGTTTAGATGAATTACGACCATATCCTGGATAAACGCCAGTTGCGCCACGCCTTCGAGCGGGCTGCAGCAGGCTACGACCGGGCAGCAGTGCTGCAACGCGAGGTATGCGACCGGATGCTATCGCGTCTTGATTACATCAAATACACTCCCAATCTGATTCTCGACGCAGGCAGCGGCACCGGCTATGGCAGCCGCAAATTAACCATGCGCTACCCTACCACTGAGTTGCTGGCAGTCGATATTGCGCTGACGATGCATTTTCAGGCGCGCCCCCCCATTCCATGGTGGAAGCGGTTGCCACTGGTTCGCAGGAACCAGACAAATTATCTGTGCGGCGATATCGAATTATTGCCGTTGAAAGATGCCTGTGTTGGTTTGGTCTGGTCAAATTTGGCGCTGCAATGGTGCAATGATATGAACCATACATTTTCTGAGGTGCGTCGTGTACTGCAACCCGGCGGACTGTTCATGTTCAGCACTTTTGGGCCGGACACCTTGAAGGAATTACGCCAGGCTTTCCGTAGTGTAGATAATTACAGTCACATCAACCGTTTTACTGACATGCACGATATTGGTGACATGCTGGTGCATAACGGCTTCGCTACACCGGTCATGGATATGGAATACATAACGTTGACCTATGATGATGTAATCGGCGTAATGCGGGATCTTAGGGCCATCGGTGCTCACAATGTCACTCAGGGCAGGTCGCGCGGGTTAACTGGCAAAACCGGATGGCAGAAGGCAGTAAATCATTATGAGACACTACGGATAGAAGGGAAGCTGCCTGCAACTTTTGAAGTGGTTTACGGCCATGCCTGGAAACCGCAGCCGCGAAAAATAATCATCAACCCTGAAGCTGGGCGCCAAGCAAAAAAATGAGTTACACGTGTCAGAATGATTTTATGGCAAACGGCTATTTCATCACCGGTACCGACACCGGCGTAGGCAAAACCCTGGTGAGCTGTGCTTTGCTGCATGCCTTTGCCGCACGTGGCAAGACTACCGTTGGGATGAAGCCGGTGGTGGCAGGTTGCGAGAACGGGAAATGGATGGACGTGGAATTGCTCATTACAGCAAGTACGGTTACGGCGCCACGTGAGTGGACCAATCCTTACGCGCTGATTCCACCGGTTGCACCGCATATTGCAGCCAAACGGTTAGGTGTTGAGATCGACATTGCAATTATTCTACAGGCTTGCCGCGAGTTACAGAATGTTGCTGAGATAGTGATTGTTGAGGGTATCGGTGGTTTCCTAGTGCCGCTCAACAGGCATTATGATGGTGGCGATATGGCGCTGACTCTGGGTTTTCCGGTGATACTGGTGGTGGGAATGCGGCTAGGCTGCCTCAACCATGCGCTACTGACCGCCCAAGCTGTGCGGGCAACCGGGTTGCAACTCGCAGGCTGGGTTGCAAATCAGATTGACCCAAAAATGATTGAATTCGAAGAAAATGTGCGCGCACTGAAACAAAGACTGGCTTGCCCGTTGCTGGGGGTGCTGCCATTTGAGCCGGATGTTGCTGCACAGAAATTTTCAGTTCTACTGAATATTGCCGAATTGGAGCTGGACAAGAGCAGCACCAAACTTTGCTGATTACCCAGCCGCACCTATCGACCTGCTATGAAATTAATCTCGGGGATTGAATTGTCGGGTGAAACAGTAGTCAAAGAAACAGTCGTATTGGTACATGGCCTGTGGGTGCATGGCTGGATCATGGCATTATTGGGGTGGAGATTGCGGCGCTGCGGTTTTCATACCATCATTTTCTCCTATCCATCTATGCATGCCTCGCTGTCACAAAATGCTCTTTTGCTGTCGCGGTTTATCGCAGGGATTGCTGCACCGCGCATACACTTTGTTGGCCATAGTATGGGAGGACTTCTGTTACTGCAGATGCTGGCGGAATACTCAGCACCACGCACCGGTCGTATGGTGCTGATGGGAAGTCCCTATCACCCGAGTTATGCGGCCAGCAAGCTTGCGCGCTTCACTCCTGGACGATGGCTAATAGGGCGTAGCATGGGGCAATGGCTGAATCAGAAGGTACCTGTGTGTCCCAATCAATACGAGGTTGGATCAATCGCTGGTTGCCTGAGTCTGGGTATCGGCAGGCTGATAGGTGGGCTGCCGTACCCCAATGATGGGGTGATAGCGGCCGAGGAAACGCGGCTACCAAGCGCAAATGACTGGATAGTACTCAATGTGAGTCATAGCGGCATGCTTTTTTCCAGCAGAGTTGCACGCCAGGTATGCGCATTTCTGAGACATGGATACTTTCTACACAATCCGGAGTCAAAGTGATTTTACAAATCCCGCGCTCATTAAAACTTACCATTGTCGTGAGTCAGATTATCTGGCTTGGAAGCTGTGCCAATCTTCCCTATTACGCTCAGGCCGTGGACGGTCAGATGGATATCCTGCGCCGGGCTCAACCGATTAGCACGATTATCGCCGATCCCGATGCCGACCAAAAACTGAAGCGCGTTCTTGCCCGAGTTGTTCTGATGCGGGAATTTGCCAGTCGCGAACTGAAGCTTCCGGATAATCAGAGTTACACAAGCTATGCTGATCTAAAGCGTCCCTATGCTGTCTGGAATGTATTCGCCGCCCATGAGCTTTCTACCGAACTTAAGAAGTGGTGCTTCGTAAAAGCCGGTTGTGTCAGCTACCGTGGCTTTTTCTCGCAGGCGGATGCAGAAAGCTACGCGGAAGAGCTTAAAAATGAGGGCTATGATGTCTATGTCGGTGGAGTTCGCGCTTATTCCACTCTGGGTTGGTTTAACGATCCAGTGCTCAATACCTTCATCGGTTATTCCGAAATGGAACTTGCCCGGTTGATATTCCATGAACTCACCCACCAAGTGGTTTATGTACCGGGTGACAGCGCCTTCAATGAATCTTTTGCTACTGTGGTTGAGAAGGAAGGGGTTGGTCGCTGGCTGGACAGCACTGGTGCAACCTCGCAGCGGGCTGTATTTGACGCGAGGCAGGAAAGGGAGGCCATTTTTATCGCGCTGGTGCTGAACCACCGCAAGCGGCTAGAGGAGTTATTTACCTCAAACCTAAATGATGCAGAAAAACGCGTGGCCAAGGCACGCATTTTTGATGAGTTACGCGAAGAATTCTCACAGCTAAAGACCACCAGAGCCGAATTCAGCAGCTATGACCGATGGTTTGCGCAGCAGCTCAATAATGCGTTGCTGGCAACGATCTCCACCTATACACAACTGGTGCCCGCATTTCAGGTGCTGCTTGCGCAGCAGAATGGAGATATGAGCCAGTTTTTTGCTGCCGTTAAGGAAATAAGTAAGCTGCCAGAAACCGAGCGAGCTGCTGTGCTGCAGATAGCGGTTGAGGGTCGACGCAGGGATGTTGCTGAACGCTAGTTTTTAACTGCATGATTTGTCGTTACGTTGTCTTTCTGCGCGCCACAATAACGCCATCCCGGGTCGGATTGATAAAAGTATCAAATTCGGGGTCATTGAAAATGAGCCGATTATGCTCAAGGATTGCTTCGGTCCAACCAGGGACAATATCAACATAATCCGCTACCGCTACCCGTCCATGCCACAGCACATTATCAGCAATATAAAGACCACCGGGACGAATCCGGTTCTTGGCCATTTGCCACACTTCGGGGTAATCTCCTTTATCCACATCGTTATAGCAGATATCGAATAACCCTTCAGTCTGAGAAAATATTTTCTGGGCCAGTCCCGCGTGGAAGTCGATCCTATCCCATAGGCTTGCTGAACCGAGATACTGTTCGGCCTTTTCCTTATTGAGTAAATCGCCATCACTACAGATTACCTGGCCTTTCGGCCCCACTGCTTTTGCAAACCAGTAGGCCGAATAGCCATAGCCGCTACCAAACTCAAATATGCGTCGGGCATCGATTGTCCTGGCTAGAGTCTCAAGAAAAACACCCACCAGACGACCGACGATGGGAAAGTTATTCTCCTGCGCGACCCTTTCCATCTCTATCAGCACTGGATGATCAGTTTGACGCAGCAATCCGCGCATATAATCTTCTATGGCGGGATGGACTGGAATCAATACGCTGGGATTTTGAATGGTTGGAGAATGCATAGTGGGCATAATCAATTCCTCTGAGTAGTAACAGGTGACAGGAATTTCAGACTCTCTACGCTGCTGACTTTACGCTCAACAGAATGGCAGGTCAACGTGACTATAGACGGGTGATTAAGGGTAAACATTGAGATTTCACCGTCCGGGCGGATCTTCATGCACTATGTGTGGAAAATCGAACGGACAGCAACTATCAAAGGCGCAACAAATATGAGACAGAAAATTGCATTGGTTACCGGGGCATCCAGCGGCATCGGAAAGGCCACGGCCGAACTGCTTGCTGCCAACGGCTACTATGTATTTGCCATAGCGCGGCGCATGGAGCGACTGGAACAGATGCGCTCTGGGCAGATAGAGCCAATCCGGTTGGACGTTACCGATGCAGAAGGCATTCGAGCAGCAGTGGACCACGTCATAGCGACCAAAGGCCGGATTGACGTGCTGGTAAACAACGCCGCATTTGGCCAGTTGGGTGCGATCGAATGTGTTTCAATGGAGGCAGCGCATCAGCAATTTGAAGTCAACGTCTTCGGCTATGCACGCTTCATGCAAGCAGTCCTGCCACATATGCGGCGGCAGAAATCAGGGCGCATCATCAACATTACCTCGATTCTTGGCCGAATATCAATTCCAGGTTTTGGTTGGTACGCCGCTTCCAAGCATGCGGTAGAGGCGCTGTCCGAAGCTCTGCGCAACGAAGTGATAGGGTCTGGAGTCGATGTGGTGTTGATTGCTCCCGGCTTGATCAAGACGGAGTTTGTTCCCAGACAGTTGGCACTGCTTGAGACCATCGTGCATCCATCCGTCTACCAGAGACTTCTGGCCGGGGTTCATGGTTTACTGGCTGACGAACCCAGATCGCCGGGGCCGGAGATCATCGCCAGGGCGGTGCTCGCTGCTGTCACAACAATGAGTCCCCCGGTACGTCATGCATTACCCATCGATTCCAAGATGGCCGTCATGGCCAGATGGTTACTGGGTGCCCGCATTTTTTTCTGGGCAATCCGGCGCATGATGAAAATCTAACAGGCTTGGAGAAAGCTTGCTGCACCCTACGCCGTGCAAATTCGCTACTTTGAGACCCGGTGCAAGGTAAGCGTACTCTTGTTTTGTGTAGTCACCGTTGCAGTATTGCCATCTGTACCTATATCAAACGAAGTTGGATTATTTTCAGAAAAACCTGCACAGCCATTAGTGTCATAAGTGAATCCTTTGATACCGAAAGCCTTGCTGCCGGCGTCGTAGGTATATACCGCAGATTCGACACCTGGGGCACCGCAACTTTTATGACCGTCACGATCTTGATCCCCAATGGGATCGGCTAACAGGAATTTTCCATCGTAAAAGAATAAATAGGTTGGTGTCTTGATCGTGGCCGGATCCAGCACCCAGGCTCCGACGATGCCTTTCGGGTCATTTTCCATTCTGGAGTAACGACTTTCCTGGATTCTGGTCTTTGGGGGCTCCTTCTTGTCCGTAACTGCCAGTGGCCCCGCACGTTTTCCAGCATGGAAGACTTCACTAATAATGCTATGCTGCGCTCTCTCCCGTTGTACCGCCACAATTTCTGTGGCAATCATGTCAACACCATCGGTGCGGACACGCCAGGTTGGCTGTGGGTGCGACAGACCGGCTTTAAGATTGGTATCGAGTGACGGCTTTCCGATGATCTTGAATCCCCGGTTATCAAATTCAGAAAGGCTTGCCGTACCATACTCCACTCCCGCTGCGAAGATCTTGGTACCGCCGCACACCCGGTTAGCATCGCAGAAGTCATCCGTTATGGCCTCCCCCTGCAAATATTCACCTGATGCTAGAGTACGCAGCACAAACGCTGCCGAGGTTTCATGTCTAAACCAAATATTGGTACTGAGCGTTGCCATGCCTTGTGAAAGAAAGTGAGCATTGGCCTGTGCTACTGTCTTGACTGCACCGGTGACACCGCCTGCCTCTCTTGCCTTCTGCAATTCGGCAGATGCTGCGAATACAGCAGGATCACTGTCCAGATCAATGGACGCACTGATAGCGGCTGCAGTACCGGCTGGAATAGAAATACCATTTTCAGGATTGCCATCCGCATCCAGAGACTGCAATAAGACCAGCAGGTTTTGCAGTCGGATGCTGCTATCTCCGGCCAACTCCATTGGCGTTACGATAGGCGTGCCTTTTACTTTCCCGATAATCAGGCTGCCGAGCTTGAACTCAACCGTGTCGCCATGATTATATTTGTAGACCCCCTTCTCGTCTGTGGTGCCCGCAGCGCCAGAAGATGCCAGATAGGCAACACCACCAACTGCCGTATCGGTCAATATTCCTGTGGTTGCACCGGTTTGTGGCTTAGCGCCACTCTCCTTGCTGGCGCTTTTTTTCTCCCCATCGCAGGCAGTAAGAATTAAAACAAATGCCAACGAAATTAAATATATCCCACGCACGTCCTACCTCTCTTCAGATTAAACTTCATTCAGGCGATTCTCTCTAATTCGATATCATATCAAACTATAACACTACGATCCTGAAAAGCAGTGTTCTCTTTTTCTGTCTATAGAATAGATGGAGCTTGCCACAGGGGAGGGGGAGGGTAGATGTCGACTCCTGACAGCAGCCCGGAAGCTTGCATCGTGTGTAGTCTAAACGACTCAGCTATAGTGACAAAATAGACGCCCACTACCCTAAACGGCACCAAAGTGCCAAAGTAGTGGTATTGTTCAGTCGTCTCCCCACGCCATCGCTGGCAACAAAATTTACCTGAAAGACAGGCATGACATCCCATATTTCCAACATCCGCCCACAGCCCGATCAAGTGCTGGTGGACATCGCCGATTATGTTGCCCACCGCAGCATTCACAGCAGCTTGGCCTATGACACTGCGCGCAACTGTTTGATGGATGCGCTGGGTTGCGGGTTGGAAGCGCTTTCCTACCCGGCATGTACCAGATTGCTTGGCCCCATTGTTCCCGGCACCGTCGTACCGCATGGCGCAAAAGTCCCCGGCACCAAATTCCAGCTTGATCCGGTGCAGGCTGCATTCAATATTGGCACGATGATACGCTGGCTCGATTTCAACGATACCTGGCTGGCTGCCGAATGGGGGCACCCGTCGGATAATCTGGGTGGCATACTGGCCACGGCAGATTGGGTGTCGCGCAATGCCGTGGCTGGCAGCACGACTGTGGATGAAAAGCCGTTATTGATGCGCGATGTGCTAACCGCAATGATCAAAGCCCACGAAATTCAAGGCTGCCTGGCATTGGAAAATAGCTTCAACCGGGTGGGCTTGGATCATGTGCTGCTGGTGAAAGTCGCTTCCACTGCAGTGGTGACGTACTTGCTCGGTGGCAGCCGCGATCAGATCATCGATGCACTGTCACAAGCCTGGGTGGACGGGCAAGCGCTGCGCACTTATCGCCATGCGCCCAATACCGGCTCACGCAAATCCTGGGCGGCGGGTGACGCCACCAGTCGCGCGGTGTGGCTGGCATTGATTACGCTCAAGGGGGAAATGGGCTACCCCTCGGCACTGACTGCCAAAACCTGGGGGTTCTACGATGTGCTGTTCAAGGGGCAGCCATTCAAGTTTCAGCGGCCAGTAGAACAATGGGAGTCTTACGTAATGGAGAATGTGCTGTTCAAGATTTCCTTCCCTGCTGAATTTCATGCCCAGACAGCGGTGGAATGCGCCATGCAACTGCACCCCTTGGTCAGGGAGCGGATCGAAGACATCAAAAAAATCACGATCCGCACTCACGAGGCGGCGATCCGTATCATCGACAAGCAGGGGCCGCTCAACAATCCTGCCGACCGCGATCATTGCATGCAGTACATGCTGGCGGTGCCGCTGATTTTCGGGCGGCTTACTGCCGCTGATTATGCCGATGCTGTTGCCGCAGATCCGCGCATCGACAAGTTGCGCGACAAAATCATCTGTGTCGAAGACCCACAATTCACCAAGGATTATTACGACCCTGAAAAACGTGCCATCACCAACGCTGTTACGGTGGAATTCAAGGATGGTCAAACGCTGCAGGAAGTGGTGGTGGAGTACCCTATCGGCCACAAGCGTCGCCGCAAGGAGGGGATGCCGCTATTGGAAGCCAAATTCAGAACTAATCTTGCGCGCTGCTTCCCGGCAAAACAGCAACAAGCGATTGTTGATCTGTGCCTCGACCAGAAGAGACTGGAAGCGACAGCAGTTAGTGATTTTGTTGATATGTTCGTGATTTGATTTGTTGCAGATTGTTCATTAGGGAAACATCGATTTATTTAGGCCGTTCGGGCTTAAGTAGTGACTTGGCACGGGGTTATCGTGCTTTAGTCACTACTTAACCACGAACGGCCTAATGAACTATCCTGGGTTTATTGTAACTTCACATCCTACAGCGTGCTCCAAAATAAATCGTATTGTTCCGGGAAAGGCCCCGCTTTGTAGTCAATGCTGCTTTTGGCCTGTATCTCTTGTCGGATCAATACCTGACGCACCATTTCCGGGATCATCACCATGCCTACGTAACGCCCCAGGCATTCGTGACTGCCGAAACCAAAATGGAAATAGTTGTACCAGTTGCGTTGCGGAATAAATTCATCGGGAGATTCAAATGCCCGCTCATCGAATGTCGCTGACATGGTCACTGGCAAGACATAGGTACCTGTGCGGAGGACGGTTTCATGGTCTGTACCCTTAGCAGCAGTGTAATCGCTGGCAGTCGTACGAAACAGATAGGGAGTAATCGGCACAAAGCGTAAGGCTTCCCAGACAATACCATCGAATTCGGCGGGCGTATCCTGCTGTGCAGCAGCTTTTGCCTTGGCAAGCCATTCCGGACGCTCAAGCAAATATTGCAGTACCTGCGCCACTGCCTGCGAAGTGGTTTCAATTGCGCCAATCAGAAGACCACCCGCATTGATACCCTGGCGCTTAATATCGAAATCTAGTTGTTTTGGATAACCCGTGCGCAACATTCTCGTTACAATATCGTCGTCTAATCGCACCAGAGTCGATAGCGTTATTTCTTCTGCTTTCACTGCCAGAAAACGGCGAGCAATAAGCTCAAGTATAAATTTTCCGAGCTTTTCGGAAGTTTCATTGTGGCGGTCAATCACAGATTTGGATTTTTCTGGCGGCAATAAATCGAAGGGTTGATTATGAAAAGTATCATACTGATTCCAGTAAGACCACTCGATCAAGTCACGCCGTTTTGCGCCAGTAAGACCGAAGTATTCGCGCACCAGCGTCGCTGGCACCATGCGGCAGTAATCATTAACCACATCAATGTAGCCGTTGGCAGTGTCAAGTATCCCTTTGGCAATATTCCCCACCATGGCACGCACTACCGGAAGATCATCACGATTTAACATGCACTGCATCAGCGATTTCTCGCGAGTGTGCAAGGCATCATCGTCATGCGCCATCATATAATCACCCATTTTCGGAACGTAAGGCGCAACCGTAAATACTTTGGGCATGCTCAACACTTCCCTGACATCGTCGAAGCGCGTGATCAGGGTACATTGTGGAGTCACCAGAATGGGTCGATTCTCACGTAGCTCCTTGAAGAATGGCAACGGCTCTGTATCAATCCAACGGCGAACCATTGGAAACTTATCTGCATCAGTGGCTGCGTCATACTGCGCCAGATAATGGTTTGTACTTGTATTCATCGGTAAACTCCCTTATGTGTAGTAAGTTGCGATTGATTCGGATTATAGAGTCTTCAAATATTCCAGCAAGTCCAAGCGCTGTTCTTTGGTTAGCGCCGGCAGAATTTCGCCAGTAGTCTGTGCTGTGTGCCCGGATGCATACTCGTGTCCGGCATTACTGTTACCCGGAAAGCTGGTATCGAAAGTAAAACCTTCATATCCGCTACTTTTTAAGCCTACATTGACTGGGTCGAATTCGCGCGATCCAACTTCAAATTTGTCTGGGCGGTATTCACCATTTTGCAGGTTACCGGGCCGTTTCTTTGGCAACAATAAATCATGGAGCGTTGGCACGGAACCGTTGTGCAAATAAGGTGCGGTCGCCCAGATACCATTTAATGACCGCGCTTTGTAAGCACTCAGCGAAGAGAGCGGATTGGCCGTGGTATCTGGATCGTAGTTTCCATGTTTGATCGAAGGTTTGATCTCATTATGAAGAAATGCAGATGCCAGATCACTAATCCAGTCAGCCCAGCGGCGCAAAAACCATTTGTCTGGATCGGGAGTGGCAACCACGTTCAAGGTCGCCTTGGTCAGCAATGCCGCAACTGGGGCCTGCCGGTCAAGCAGAAGATCGCCCACACCAAGGCTCACATACTGATTTCGCAGAATGCCAGAGAAACCCTGATATTTGAAACTGTTAGTAGCCATTTGGGGATCGGTGCCGACATCGCTGACTCTCGACATATGCGCCACGACACGGCGATCAGCGGCAGTACGGTCAATGTTTGCATGGCAACTTTCGCAATAACGGTTGAATAAACGCTCTCCGCGCATGGTTCTGCTCTTATCGATGGTTCCAAGGATTTCCTCTGGCCATGGCGGAGACTGCAGGCCTCCAAGACGTGATTCGATACGGCGCAGGTTATGCACATTAACGGAAGAATCGAAGCTGATGTGAGTGCCATTAAAACCCTGTCCGCCAATGAGCGAGGACAGCGAGAACCCTTCTTTTTCTGCCCAGTCAAGCGTACCGAACACTCCAATAACTTCTCCCGTGTTACGTCCAACTGGCCCCAATCCGGCATTGGAAGCTATGCCGTTCCATTGCACATAATCATGTTGAGGGATATCCCACAGGAAGGGGTAGCTGACTGGCGCATCGGGTGGATTAAATAACTTATGGCGCAGACGTCCAAGCTGCCTTGGCGTCAGGAGTTCGCTGATGCGCTCGACAATGTGGTCGCGCTGATCGCCGCTGATGACATTATCCACCTTGTCCATAATTGAATTCATCTCTTCTTCCGTCAATGCATCGTCACGCAACACGTCGGTGCCACGCAACAATTCTTTAAGCTGTTTCTCGCTTATGACGTGTTCCAGAACCCGGTTATAAATACGTCCGAATGCATCCAGTCGTGCGTAGCCATAATGAGTTGGACTGCGGTTGACTACAATATAAGTTTCGAGACGCTGATGATATTTTTTGAGGTCATTGAGTATCTCGGTTTCTGAAGTGTAATTGCCGCGCACCAATACATTTTTAACAAACCGGGTTCGAACAGCTTCGTCGTTTTGAACTATTTGCATGGCGCGGACGATATCCTTCATCAAAGTTTCCATATCCGCGCCCGCCGGCCCACCATCAATACGTATGCCGGTACCCCGGTAATTTACCTGGCCAGTGTGACAGGCGGCACAGGTCAGACCAACATAATTTTTCCCCTTATAATCATCCTTAACCCAGCCGACCGGTAGCGCATCCGGGTTACTGGGGCTGGCTTTCTGCGGCAAATACCGGTAGCGATTCATATTCTCGTGAGCGCGAAACAGTTCGGATTTTCCGACCTGCTCCAACTCCAGGAAGAAATCGTACGGCATCATATTCGATCCCTGCGTGGTGTTGTAAAACCACATGCTATCAGCAGGGCTCCAGCCTTGATTGAGGTACTTGATAGTGGTGAAACTGTCGCCAAAAACATCCTGTTTGACGGTGGTTGCACCACGTTCAGGGTCGTCGTCCTGAATTGTCGCGCAGGCAGGCAGCAAGATCACGTTGATAAGAAGCAACGCAGAAATTAACGATGGACGCTGCCTGGTTAATATTGCAGAAGATTGTTTCATGATGCCCCCTGATGATCGAAATAGTGCTTCAAAAAATTATCGTTATCGGCAACCTTAGTCAGTTGCTTTTGATGTCGTTAGTATAGACCATGATTCAAGTAGCACCGTGCAAAATGACAACGGTTTGTTGCCGCTCCGGTGGGAGTACCAGCTGGCTGATCAATATTTGTTCCTTATGTGCTTAGCTTATAAGGATTTGAGATATTCGAGCAGGTCTATACGCTGATCCTTGGTCAAAGCTGGCAGCACCGTTCCATCTGGTTGTGGAGCACGACCGGAAGCATACTCGTGGCCGCTGTTGTAGTTGCCCCAAATGCTGGTACGGAACAGGAAGCCGTCGTAACCAGCTAATTTCAGGCCAACCTTCACCGGATCAAACTCACGTGAGCCAACCATAAATTCGTCCGGCCGATACTCTCCATCCGCCGGATCGCCAGCTTGCTTCTTTGGCAGCAGCAAGTCATACAGCGTTGGTACGGAACCATTATGCAGATACGGTGCGGTTGCCCAGATGCCATTGAGGGGGCGAGCTTTATAAGCCATTATCGAGGCAAAAGGGTTGGCTGTGGTATCCGGGGTATAGTCGCCACGTTTAAGCGAAGGCTGAACTTCATTGTCAAAAAATGTGTGCGCAAAATCCAGCAACCGCTCGCTCCAGCGTTGTATAAACCACTTGTCTTTATCGGGTGTGGTGACCACGTTGCGGGTGGCAGATGTGAGTAGCGTAACCGCTGGTGCCTGACGTTGTAACAAAATATCGCCCACACCAACGCTGACATACTGGTTCCGCAGAATGCCGCTGTAACCGTTAAATTGCGTGCTGTTTGCTGCCATCTTGGAGTCGGTTTTTATCGACGAGACCGCAATCATCTGGGTTACTACGCGACGACCAGAGCTCGTGCGATCAATTTTATCGTGGCAAGATGAGCAGTAACGGGTGAACAGTTTTGCGCCATTGGCTTGCCGGGTTTTATCAATCTTGGGCAGGATATGCTGCGGCCAAAGCGGTGACGTTAATTTTCGTAATTGCTTTTCCACCCGGCGCAAATTGCGAATATCGATCGAGGACTGGAAGTCGATATGTTTGTTACCAAAGCCTTGACCACCCAAGACCGAAGACAGGGTTATCCCATCTTTTTCCTGCCAGTCCAATGTAGCAAATACGCCGATGACTTGGCCGGCATTGCGGGCCATTGGACCGATGCCGCTATTATTAACTCTTCCATTCCATTGCACATAGTCGTGCTGTGGAATATCCCACAGGAATGGATAACTTACCGGAGCATCAGCCGGATTGTAAATTTTATTGCGTAGTTCGATGATCTGCTTGTCAGTCAGATGCTCTTGGATGCGTTCAATAATGTGATCCCGATCATTGCTGCTCAGCACCGGTTCCACCCCTTTCATGATCTCGGCCAAGGCTTCCGGAGAGAGTGTTTCGGCCAACAATTCACGCAACTGTTGTGCGCTCATGATGTGCTCGAGCACGCGGTTATAGATGCGTCCGAATGCATCCAGCCGTGCATAACCATAGTGTGTCAGCGGTCGTTTCGTATCTCTAGGGCTATTAACAATGGTATAAGTCTTAATGCGTTGTGCGTATTTCTTCAAGTCAATTAGCACATCTTTTGCATCGTCATAGCTACCCTGTTTCAGCACATTGGCGACAAAGCGGTTACGTTTTTCCGAATTTTCCAGGGTGACATGCATAGCTTTTGCCAAGTCGACCATGAAGGTTTCCATGTCCGAATTAGCTGGGCCACCGTCGACACGAATACCGACACCAGCGTAGTTGATCTGGGTGGTATGGCATGCGGCGCAAGTAAAGCCCATGAATTGCTTACCTCGGTATTCGTCACGCACCATCCCCACGGGCAAGCCATCCGGGTTACTGATGGTGGGGTTTTGCGGTAGATAACCATAGCGATTGATACTCTCATTGCTACGGAACAAAACTTGGGAATCCACTTGTTCCAATACCAGGAAAAAATCATAGGGCAATAAATTGGAGCCCTGCGTGGTGTTATAGAACCACAGACTATCTGATTCCGACCAACCTTGAGCCAGGTAGGTTGTCTTGGAAAAGCTATCGCCGAACTTATTTATTTCAATTGTGGCGGCACCACGATCGGGATCGTCATCCCGGAATTCATACATCTGAGAAAATACACCGATGCTTGTCCAAATGGCCGCCACTACCAGCAAGGTCAGCAAGAACATGGCAGCCCATCTTAAACCGCGTTTTGCAATTTCTGGTTGCCTGCTTCCCACGGCGTTTCTCCTGAACGGTGTCGTGGTTTAACCCGGATAATTCATTAGACAAATTTCCGGGTTCACGTGAGTGCTGGCAGAACGGTGTTTGTATCGAGTAACACTTTAAGTGCTGTAAGTTTCACTTTCCAGGACTGGCTTGTCATGGTGGAGTCTGTAGGCAAACCGGCCACCAGTTGCTCTACCGCATCCCCCTGCGCGGCACCGTAACTGAAAAAAAACTGCTGCAACTCCTCACTATTCGTAATACCTGTGCAACGGACAAAGCCAGGATAATCCTCGCGCAAATGCGCCGCAAGCCATGCTTGATTTATCCATTGGTTCAACTGACTGTAGCTGAAACAGGTGCGTACCGCCAAGTCCACCGCATCAGCGCTACTTAGATTTTCAATATTGTCAAAACCTTCCCGCTCCAGCCTTAACTCATGTGCATAGCTCATCCCGGCCAGCATGGAGAGCGGCAGCGCGCGGTAGTCGTTGCCGGGAATGCTCTTCACTACCGTGAGCACGATGCGTTCGATTGCCATAAATGCTCGTTTGGGATAAAAACCAAAGAAGAAGCTCAAGAGAGGAAGCAGAGCCAAGCTTGTAGATATTGTTGTAACTGTTTTTGCAGCACTGTCTTTAGGACTGCTTTTAGGATCGGTCTCGACGGGTGGGGTTTCAACAATGGACGAATGTTCAGTAGAATCGGGAAAAGATGATGCTGAAGCCGTGACTGGCGCAGCAACAAAATCAGACTCGTCATGGAACGCGAAAGAAAGTACCAATGCCAGGATACTTGCGACGATCATGCGAATGGCGCCATCAACAAAGGTATGGGAAGTCAGATCCAGCATGAAGTATGCGCGTGCAACCGAGCCGATGAAATAAATATAAGCGCCCAGGAAACCGAACTGGAAAGCGGTCAAGCTCCGGGTGAGATGGGAGTAATACGCATCCGGATTCTTCCCAAATAATTCGGCGAAAGGCCCCATCATCAGCATATTGGCACCAAGACTAAAGTTCACACCCATCTCATGCGATGAAAATACAGGCTTGAATAGCAGAAGAATTGAAGCGCCGAGCAGCACGATAACAGTAGTCAGGAAAACACTGCCCCGGTAGGCGCTGAAAGAGGCACGGCGTTCCATGCTTTTGTGAATTTCACCACGGCGTTCCACTGGGATTTCACGCCGCAGCCGCCGTTCCTTCCGGCTCGCCATGGTTTGTATGTAGGTCAGAGCAAGCGATGGCACCACCAGCACTGCGAGCAACATCATAACCAGATTATATTGAAAGAACACCGGGTCAAACCAGTGTGCAACAGCCCGGAAATCATGATAGTCAACGCCGTCAGGGCCGTAGGCGGATTCAAGACCGAGTCCCGCAATCAGCGACACCGGTACTAAAAATACCAACCAGTCATACCAGGCCATGTTCCATTTGCTATTTTCATTCTGATCCATTACTCCCTCCTACACTTATTTTGCCTTTTGCTCCAGCCATAGCTTCAGCGACAACTTGAACCCAGAAATCAATGTGGTTAAATGGTCGAGTGGATCTGGCATTTGGCAGTCCCAGGTTCCATCCGATAAACTCCACGTGATCCGCGCGTATAACACCACGGAATTTTCCCCATTGGGCGGAGCTAACCGGAACCATTCCATCGTTGTCCTCCAGAATGATACGCCCATAGGATCGGAGCAAGAAAGTAAGTTCATCGGGAGGGCGGCAACCTGCATAGGAGGAATAGGCTACATCCTCGCGGTCTGGAATCGGCATGGCAGCACGCACCTCGGGAGTCAGCTCGCGTAGTCCCCGGCTACCGATGCAGCGAACCCAGATTGGAATGGGGCTGTACGATTCGAGAAACCATGATGCCAGAGGTGAGCCATGATGCGGTGTGGCAATAGTGAGCAGACTCTTTATACGCCGGTCTGGATCGAGATGAGTAATCAGATATCTGGCATCAAGCCCGCCCATGCTATGTGCGATCAAAGCAAATACAGATGCGTTGCTACGGAAGAGTTGGCGAGCCAATGCCTCAGCACGCTCGGCTACTGTGCCCGCAGGCGGCACTTCCGGAATAAGATAAGCAATATCCATTCTGCGTAACATTTGCCCTACACCACGGAAATATTCGATTGGGCCGCGATGTGAAAATCCAAGAAAACCGTGCAGTAAGGCTAGCGTGGGAGGGGGCATAATTTTTTGTTCACTTGGTCTTATTTGGAACTCTAAATTATTAGCGGTACCCATATGACTCCATGAATCCAGAAAAGGATAGTTTTGTGTAAATATTGCGATGATAAACTTAATTCTATACGATCCAGAAAAAAGCGATAATTGAATGGGCTTTAATCTCAAAGAATATAGGGACAACGCAGATCAACGAGTTTATTGATATGACTTCCCCTCGCATCGCTCAAGGAGCACCGTTATGACCCACAATCTGTTCAACACCTTAAAAAAACTTTCCCTTTCCAAAGGCAAGAAGGCAAAGTTCTATTCGCTCCCTGCACTGGAAAAGTCCGGTCTGGGCAAGATTTCGCGATTACCGGTTTCCATCCGTATCGTGCTGGAATCTGTATTACGCAATTGCGATGGCAAAAAAATCACTGAAACACATGTGCGGCAGCTTGCCGGTTGGCAACCCAATGCTATGCGCACAGACGAGATTCCATTTGTCGTATCGCGCATCGTATTGCAGGATTTTACCGGCGTCCCGCTATTGGTGGATCTGGCAGCAATGCGCAGTGTGGCAAGAAAAATGGGTAAGGATCCCAAGCTTATCGAACCGCTGGTGCCGGTTGATCTGGTGGTTGACCACTCGGTGCAGGTCGATCACTACGGCAGCAAGCAGGCGCTCGATCTCAATATGGAAATAGAATTCAAGCGCAATGACGAACGCTACCAGTTTATAAAATGGGGCATGCAGGCATTTGACACGTTCAGGGTGGTGCCTCCTGGTATCGGCATCGTGCATCAAGTGAATCTGGAATATCTCGCCCGTGGCGTACACCAGAAAAATGGCGTGATTTACCCCGACACACTGGTTGGCACCGATTCGCATACCACTATGATCAACGGTATCGGCGTGGTCGGTTGGGGAGTGGGTGGTATCGAAGCGGAAGCGGGCATGCTGGGGCAGCCGGTTTACCTGCTCACTCCGGACGTGGTGGGTGTAAATCTGACGGGCCGGTTACGCAATGGTGTCACCGCCACCGATCTGGTGCTCACCGTTACCGAGATGCTACGCAAGGCCAATGTAGTGGGCAAGTTCGTGGAATTTTTCGGTGAAGGCACTGCCTCGCTGACACTACCTGATCGTGCTACCGTTGCCAATATGGCGCCTGAATACGGTGCCACCATGGGGTTTTTTCCGGTGGACGACGCTACTATCGAATACTTCAAAGGCACTGGTCGTAGCGATGCGGATGTCGCGGCATTTCAGTCCTATTTTAAAGCACAGGGGCTATACGGCATCCCCCGTAAAGGCGAGATTGATTACAGCCGGGAATTGGAACTTGACCTGGGCACAGTTGCACCTTCGCTGGCCGGACCCAGACGTCCGCAGGACCGTATCGAAATCGGCAACGTCAAATCCCAATTCACCGGGCTTTTTACCAAGCCCGTAACTGAAAGCGGTTATGGCAGAGCAGCAGCAGGTTTGCAGCAACGCTATCCTGTTCGTGGTTGTGATGACCGCCATCTCGATATGGGCACCATCACTGGCAGCTTAAGCCAAAGTAAGGCTGCGGTGAGACCGGGAACCGAAAGAAATATCGCGGAGATGGTCAACAATCGCCCATTACTGGGCGCGGATGAAACTCCGCTATGCATAACGAATGGCCCATTTGATCTGGGTCACGGTGACATATTGATCGCCGCCATTACTTCCTGCACCAACACCTCTAACCCCAGCGTGCTGATCGCTGCGGGGTTGCTGGCAAAGAAGGCGGTGGAAAAGGGCTTGACAGTGAAACGACATATTAAGACATCGCTGGCGCCTGGCTCGCGCGTAGTGACGGAATACCTCACTGCTGCCGGTCTGCTGCCTTATCTGGAGCAACTCGGCTTTAGCCTCGCCGGCTATGGCTGTACCACCTGCATCGGCAACTCCGGCCCCTTGTCGGAACCGATTGAGGAGGTCGTGGTAAAAAACGATCTGGTGTGTGCCGCTGTGCTTTCCGGCAACCGCAATTTCGAGGCGCGGATTCACGCCAATATCCGCGCTAATTTCCTCGCTTCGCCGCCGCTGGTGGTGGCATATGCCATTGCCGGAACCATGCTCAAGGATCTGATGACTGAGCCGCTTGGTATTGGCAAGGATGGTAAGCCGGTCTGGCTCGGCGATGTCTGGCCGAGCAGTGAGGAAATTCAGGCACTGATAAAATATGCCGCCAATGCAGCAACGTTCCGGCGGCTCTATGGCAACCTGACCAAGGATCATCCGTTGTGGAACAACGTATCATCGGTTACCGGTCAGGTATATGACTGGCCAAAATCAACTTACATTGCCGAGCCGCCATTCTTCCGCGATTTCTCCATGCAGCCAAGTCCGCCCGGTGCAATCAGTAATGCGCGCGTGCTGGGAATCTTCGGCGATTCGGTCACCACCGATCACATCAGCCCCGCCGGCGCCATCAAGGATAGCTCTCCCGCCGGAAAATATTTGCTTGCGAACGATGTTGCCAAGACTGATTTCAACAGCTATGGCGCACGTCGCGGCAACCATGAGGTGATGATGCGTGGCACCTTCGCCAATGTGCGTATCAAAAACATGATGGTACCCGGCAGCGAGGGCGGCGTTACGTTGCATCAGCCGGATGGACAGCAGATGAGCATTTACGATGCGGCGATGCAATACGTCGCCGATGGCGTGCCGACAGTGGTATTCGGCGGTGAAGAATATGGCACTGGCTCGAGCCGCGACTGGGCAGCAAAGGGTAGCCAGTTGCTCGGCGTCAAGGCAGTAATCGCCAGGAGTTTCGAGCGTATTCATCGCAGCAACCTGGTTGGCATGGGCGTGCTGCCGTTGCAGTTCAAAGGCAATGACACTGCCCGATCATTGGGAATCAAGGGCGATGAGCAATTTGACATCCTTGGGTTGGATGCCATCTGCCCGCAGCAGGATGTGACGCTCGTGATGCACGGCAAAGACGGTAGCCGCCGCGAGATTCAACTATCATGCCGGATAGATACTGCCATCGAGGTGGATTATTATCTGCACGGCGGCATCTTGCCTTACGTCCTCAGGGAACTCATGACTGCCTGAACGGTGGGTGGAATTCACCCGCGTTCTCGTTGGTCTATCTAACGTTTTGTTCCGTCGGGCGCATGTATTCCCCGAGGGAAATTTCTTCGAGCATAATCACACCATTTACAATTTTGCCTGACAGGCAGAATCCTGCGTGTTCGTCATAAAAATTCGCGTGATATGCTACGGGTATGAAATAACCAGACTAACCGACAAAACGAACACATGCCGCATAGCCTCACCTTAATCACTACCATTGCCGCCAGCCTGGGTCTTGCCTTGATACTGGGACTCATCGCCCATCGATTGAAGCTACCGGTACTGGTCGGCTACCTGCTCGCGGGTGTCATTCTTGGCCCAGCGACGCCAGGCTTCGTTGCCGACATTGAGTTATCGCGCCAATTGGCGGAAATCGGCGTGATTCTTCTGATGTTCGGTGTCGGTCTGCACTTCTCGCTGGACGATTTATTAGCTGTTCGGCGTATTGCCGTGCCAGGTGCGATCCTGCAGATTGCAGTGGCAACCGCCCTTGGTGTCGGAGTTGCCACCCTCTGGGGTTGGAGCCTGGGTGCAGGTCTGGTATTTGGTCTGGCACTTTCAGTGGCAAGCACCGTCGTGCTGTTACGGGCGTTGGAGCAGCGCAACGCACTCAAGTCAGTCAACGGACAGATTGCAGTAGGCTGGCTGGTAGTCGAGGATCTGGCGATGGTGCTGGTACTGGTATTGCTGCCGCCGCTCGCAGGCTGGCTGGGTGGCGATACCAGCGGCTCTACGGTGGGCGCATCCGATCCAGACCTGTTAATTACACTTCTGATTACCTTCGGTAAGGTTGCAGTCTTCATCGCTCTTATGCTGGTTGTTGGCAAGCGAGTATTCCCGTGGTTGCTCTGGCATGTCGCCAGTACCAACTCGAAGGAACTCTTTATCTTGAGTGTAATCGCGGTGGCGGTGGGCATTGCCTACGGCTCTGCGATGCTGTTTGGTGTCTCTTTTGCACTTGGTGCTTTTTTTGCTGGCATGGTCATGCGCGAGTCTCATCTGAGCCATCGGGCTGCACAGGAGTCACTGCCGCTCAGGGATGCTTTCTCGGTTTTGTTTTTCGTATCGGTCGGAATGCTGTTCGATCCAGACATCGTGATGCAACAACCGCTGCGGGTGCTCGCGGTAGTTGCCATCATTGTGATGGGTAAATCCCTGGCTGCTTTTTTGCTCGTGCTTGCTTTCCGCTATCCGCTGAATACCGCGCTTACGGTATCGGCCAGTCTCGCACAAATCGGTGAATTCTCATTCATCCTTACAGCGCTGGGGGTTTCCCTTGGACTGCTGCCGGTCGAAGGCCAGAATCTCATATTAGCGGGAGCGCTGATCTCGATCACACTTAATCCGCTGGTATTCCAGATGATCGAACCCGCGCAAACCTGGATCCGCGCACGCTCGCAGCTCGCCCGCACGTTGGAGCGCACCGACGATCCGCTGGCGGAGCTGCCAATGACAGTCGCATCAAGCTATGTCACCGAACATGTGGTGCTGGTCGGTTATGGCCGAGTCGGCCAGCGCATTGGTGAATCTTTGGCAGAGAAGGGATTGCCAGTAGTGGTGGCCGAACAAAACCGCGAAGTGGTCGAGCGGTTGCGCAAGCGCGGAATTCATGCCGTCGCCGGTGATGCCGCAGAACCGGCAGTGCTGATACAGGCACATATAGCACGGGCCAGCATGCTGGTGATTGCGATCCCTGATACATTGCGGGCACGCAGCATGGTTGAAACCGCGCGCATACTTAACCCGCAAATCGAGGTTGTCATCCGTACGCATAGCGATGAAGAAGCCGCACTGTTGCGCAATGAAGGGATGGGGACGGTATTTCAGGGTGAACACGAGCTTGCGCTCAGCATGACCCGCCATATACTGGAAAAAATTGCAGCCAAATAGATAATCATATTGTATCGAGCGAACACAGGAGGAAGTACATGAGCAACAAGATAACTATTTATCAGAAACCTACCTGCAGCAAATGCAGAGCCACGCTTGCCATCCTCAAGGAGAGCAGGGAAGAGTTCGAGGCGGTCAATTACTACGAGATGCCTCTAACCATAGAACAGTTACGCGGGTTGATTGAAAAGCTGGGTGTGCCGGTGCGCGATGTGCTGCGCAGTGATGAACTGCTGGCACGCAGCCTCAAGCTTGCCGAACAGCAGCTATCGGATGATGAGCTGATCAAAATTATGGTAGACAACCCGGATCTGATTCAGCGACCAATTGTAGTGCGCGGTGATGAGGCCGTTCTCTGCCGACCAGCAGAGAAGGTAATGAAATTGTTGTAGTGAAGTTATTTGTGATGGTTGCGGCTTGATATGACAGTCTGTAGCGTGTCGGTTTGCGACTTTCGCCACAGGCAGAAACGTGCCAACTATCGCCGTTCAGATTGGCCGTTACGAACGTCTGTTCTTCGGCCAAAGGATTGCCAATGGCTTGGTCAAATATACTGGTGTCATTTTGTAAAAACTACCGTTTCAGCATCATAGCCTGCTGCCGAAACCGCTCAACTTTGCTATCCTCCATTTGGGCTGACCTCCTGGGATTGGTGGTTTTCGTGTCGTAACAAAAGCTTACCATCAGTAGTGCTCAGCCCCCTATTTTTAGGGGCGCCAAAGCCTTAACCGAGTACCATGACCCCCAGTCGCCGTTTTTAGGATTGCCACCCAGATCAATATTCCAATCGCAGCCAACAAATAAAACGTCTATTTCTGGTTACCGAGGTTTTTTGCTGCGCACTTCTTTTTTTGAATTTCCGGTTTTCCTATCTTTGGATGGGTCGTTTCGTTCCGCAAGTTGTTCTTTGAGGTCGTTCAATTCCTTTTGCAGTTTGACGGTGCTCGCTTTACGTTGCGCGACGCGCTCATCCCAACGGCTTACGGCTATATCACGCTCCTTGATGGCGGTTTCGACTTCAACCTGGGCGCGCGCAACCGACTGCTCCTTTTCCTTGACCAACACATCAATGGGTGGCACCTTGCCTGCGGTTCCTGATACCAAGCTGTGCGTGAGCCGGGTGGCAAGGTCATTTTGCAGTTTGAGCGCTTGCTCCAGTGTCTTGATGTTCATGTTGTACGCTCCTTAAATTTTGACGTTGAAATTGGCGATCGGTAGCGGCGTGACCGTGCCGGTCTGAATGTAATCCCCGGTGGTGATGTTGCCCATCAGCGAGATCTTGTTGCGGTTGGACAGCGACATCGCGTTGACCTTGGCGGCGGCCTTGACGTGATTTCCCATGACGATCAGGTGCCCGCCCCACAGTCGCACGGTGGCGCCAAGGTCGCTCGCCTCGGCATTGAGGTGGTTGCAGACATTATTGTTAAAGGTCACCTTCTCAAAACGCAGATCAATGGTGTCGGTGTACTGAATACGCCTGAATTCCACCAACTGGCTGCGGCCCGGGCCACAGAAGTGATTGTCGTCCACCTGCGCGCTGCCGAACATGTAGGCGATTTCGCCCGACCCAGTCAAGTAACGCAAAGCAAGCGGCCCGATCAGCAACAATGCGCGGTGTTCGTTGAGCAGTTCGAGCTTGGCAAGCTGGGTATAACCGACGCGGTTGCCACTGATCTGGCAGGCGGGTATCCAGCCGCCGATGCCGATTGCATTGACGGTCGTGACCTGGTTGCCGTCGGCAGAGATGCCGGTGTCGACCACCTCGCAGTCTTCGATGCGCAGATGGGCACCGGTAGGCGTCCACACCTCTTCGGCGTATACGCCGATGCCGATCGATAATACCGAAGCATAGCCGCAGTTGCGCACTCGGTTTCCGAGCAGTGCGGTATTGCCGCGTACGAATAGCGCCATCCCCAGCAGCAAACAGGATTGTAGCGTGTTGCCGATGACCTCCAGGTTGGATTCCTGTGTGGCGGTGATGCCGGTGCCTGCCTGATCGATGTGATTACCCGCTATATGGCTGCGTTCGCCCTCACTGAGATGCACGGCGAAGAACACTTCGCGCAGGTCGTTATTGTCGATACGGCTGTCGCTACACTCATCCACCCGTACGCCGTACCATCCGGTGCCACCGCCATCGATGTGATTGCCAGCGATAGCCGGACAGGCAATGCGTGAGACGACAATTCCCGATTGCGGGCCCAGCAATTGATTGTCGCGCACCACAGCGTGATCGGCGGCGCGGCCATTTTTTGCATCGGCTAGGCAATAGATGCCGGCGGACACCGTCAGCTGCCCCTTCTCTGCAATCGCTCCCATGAAATTAGCGACGATCATCGCGTGATCACCGCTGACACGAATGCCGCCCCACGCAGCGGAGAGCAGGTCAATCTGGTTGCCGCGCACCTCGCATTGAGCAGCTTCGACATCGATTGCATAAAAGCGGGCATCTAGGTAATTGCGCATTTGTGCGACATCGGAGGGAAACTTATCTTGCGTGATACCGGCACTGCGGCTGATGCGATTGCCCGATATGAGCGAACCCACGGCGTTATGGCGCAAAGAGATACCGACCCAGAAATGGCGGATGCGGTTGTTCTCGATGCGACAAGCTTGGGTGTTATTGGTGTCTATCCATATGCCGTATTGGCCGTTGGAGCCATCGGCTTGGCCGAGGAACATACCGGTGATGCCTGCAATGGCATTGTCGGTGATGCGCAGACCGCCCTGATAATCGCTGCTCAGGATGCCGATGAGAAAATTGTCCAGACGATTGGCTATAAGCTCGACATCGGTCACGCCGCTCAAATTGATGCCGACATAGGAAGGCGGCGTTTGCGTCTCGGGAACCACGGCAGAGAGCGCACAGTGCTCCACCCGCACCCGCGTGCAATTTTCCAGATACAGCAGCGCACCGATGTTGGTGGCGGCGGCAGCCGTCGCTTCGAAGCATATACTTTCTACGACGATGTCGCTGACCAGCGCATTGGCGTCGCCAATCTGCAATGTTCTGGTCAGCCCCGCTCCACGCACAATGACGCCGGGACTCTCGCCGCGCAGGATGATGTGTGACGCGAATATCTGAATGGTCGCGCTGATGTCATGCACGCCCGTTTTCAGACACACGCAACCGCCTTCGTCCGGCAGCGAGTCGATCGCGGTCTGGATATTTTCGCCAGGTGCGACATTGATAGTGCAGCACCCGCCGCATTCAGGCGGCCATTTCACGCGGCAGTCGGTCTCGTCGTCGGGGAAAGTGACGATGGACAGCCGCGCATAATGGCGATGGATGCCGCGCGGCGGCACTTGGGTGTAGGTTTCCACCGAGGTGTCGTTGGTGCGTGCCGCAGATACCCAATAGTCCCCGCAGTGGAATCCGCCGCCAGAGGGATCGAGACCGAATTGAATTTTAATTCCGTTTTCCAGCACCACCCAAACGCTCGCAGCCGGCACCGGGATCAGACCGGTACTGCCCGCCGCGTCGAGATTGACGATGACATTATTGTTCGCGTCGCGCACTGTGCCCTTCTGGTCCCAGCGTCGCACACGGGTGTGGCGGGAATCCAAGGTGTCGAGGCCACCGCCGGGAACGAGATTCGCCGGCAACGCGGGGGTGAAGCTGATGGTTTGCTTGGCGTCGTCAACGCTGATCTTGCGCATCACGCCGCGACGTAGCGCGGGATCGCCGTTTTCTCCGCTGAGCTCGCGCCGGTCGTCGAGTATCTCCACCCAGTCACCGGTATTGAAACGCAACACCGCGTCACGGCCCAAGCTGGCCAATTTGAGTTCGGTGCTGGTCGCGGTCTGAGAGACAATTTCCACTACATTGCTCGCCACGCTGGCGTTGTCGCGCGACCATTTGAACGTCGCCGTTCCCACGGAGCCACCGCTGTGAATCTCGACTCGATAGAGCTGGTTCTCCAGTCCGCGATAACCGCCGCTTGGCGGCAGTTCGCATGGATCGAGATCGGGCGGAACACCCTCCGCCTTGATCGACATGCGCCCGGCAGATGGAGCAATGAGCGCTTGCCAGCCAGCTACAGTGGCGTCGGGTGCGGTGCAGTTGGCTCCGCCGACATTAGCCAGCAAACGCACCTGCCAGACAGTTTGTTGGCGAGTGGTGGTGTCCACGCTCACGGCGCTTTCCACCAGGTTAGGTTGCTGTAAATGGGTGACCTCGCGCTGCCAAACTTCAAGATAGGCGAGGTGCAGTCCGCCGCTGGGCAAGCTCGGTGGCGCGGGGAAATATGGCTGCAGGTTATATGCCAATGCCGTTTGCCCGCGCAGTTCGGCGAGCACAGGATCAAACTCCGCCGTGCCGCCGCCGTGATTCTCCGCCAGCAGCCCATCCACATACATGCGGCCGCGACCGATGGTAATGTTGCCGCCTGCGGCCAGTATCTTGAAGGCGTCTGGCGTCTGTGGCGAGACCACCGCCACGCCCGTGATACCCGGCGTAACATGCACGCCGAAGGTATCCACGCTCTCGGCGCGCAAGCGCCTGTCCAGCACCGCTACCCACTCATTCCAATCCGAGTCCAGTTGCACGCGCCCTTGCTGCATCAAGACGCCGGACAGATCGATGCGAGGATCGAATCGAACTCGGCTGTAATCTCCACTCATGACTTTCTCCTTATTGTGGCGGCAATGCCGCCCTTAACTTCCGTAGATCAATCCCGCTTCCAGGCCAAAGCGCAAATATTCTTCCAGCCGCACGCGCAGATTGGTTTCGCGTTGTGGCTGATACAAACCATGCAGCACGCCCATCTCGCTTTCGTCATGGGCGCCACGACGTATCTTGTCTGAGGTGCTCTGTAGCAACTGGCAATAGCCGGGATCACCGTAATGTAGCGAAGTGAATTGCGGCCAGATCTGCTGCTCGCTATCTTCAGGTTGGCAGTGATAGCGGGATGGTGTGCGCGAGCCAGGCGGTATATAGGAAAAACGCACGCAGCCTTGCTGGCGGCGCTCGGTCCAAAGCGGTGCTTTCCACAGGTCACTGCTTTTAGTTAGCGCGGCGACAAAGATGCAATCACTGGCCAGCGTCAATTGCCGGGTGTGAACTTTGCCGATGACGGTGCAGCTTTCCAACGTGAGCGCGCCGCCTTCTGCGAGTGCATCGGCGCCGGGGCCACGGAAGGCAATGAATTTTTGCGAGGTCGCATCCACGATGCATTCGCGTAACGAGACTTCGGCATCAGCGACAATATGCAGCGGTGCGGTAATGCAGCGTTCCAGCTCTATCTTGGCAAAGGCATGACTGACCACCAGGCCGGGGGAATCGGCCGCTCCGAACGTTCCCGGCACCAGCGTGCAATCGCGCAGCACGAGATAACGCGGCTGAGTGTCGGGGAAAGCAGCCATCCGGAGTGTGCCGCCGCTAATCACCCAGCCGTCGAGGATCAAGGTGGCTTCGGTGCCGAGCGTGAGCGCAATGTCGCCACTCGCCGCCAGCAGCGGGCGCGCACCATTGACCGCACGCAACACGACTGTCTTACCGGCATTCACGGTGATCGAGGGCGTCTCCACATAACGGTGGCTGTCAAGCACTTCCACCGTGCCGCCATTTTGCACCAAGTTGAGCGCGGGTTGCAGTGCTGCGCCACCCTGCACGGTTTGCAGCGGCGTGACCGGCACGGCGGAATCACCGCGCTCGTATTCGCCGCCGCCGATAGCGATGGTGAAGCCGTAGTGAAAGCTCACCAGCGGAGTCGAGGCCGGCGCATCGGCGAACGCGATGCGGCCCAGCACCGGATCGATAGCCGCCAGTCCGGAACCGGCAGCAGGCTGGTGCGCCCACGCGATCACATTGCCGCCAGCGTCCTTGATGTCGCTAAGATCGCAGATGCGGATGTTGTTGCGCGCAAATAATTGCAGCGGATTGCCGTCCAGTTCCAGCCATAAACTCTTGCCGGGGCCGTAGTAGTCGCCGAGATGAGCCTTGAGCCAGCGGCGCAGGAGTGGCATGGGCACGTTGCGCGGTTCGGCCAGATGCGCTATCTCTTCTTCCGTTTCCGGCGTGTTGTAAAGCGCCATGTCGGTGCCCAGCGGATTGAAGCGGAAGCGCAGGCCGCCGCCGATATCTGGATCGATCACTGCCGGCGAGCGGGTCAACGGAAACGCGCGTACCCGCCACAGATAAAGGCCAATGTTGGGAATATTGTGGCGTGCGGCACTGGTGCTGATGCGCCGCACGTCTACGGTGTGAGCGATCGTGTCGAAGGCGGTGTCGCGCCAGCGCAGTCTTTCCTGGTTGCGCAGATCCGGCGCGTAGTGCGCATGGGTACGCAGATGGTTCATATTCTGTGTCCAGCCCAACAGCTGAAAGAACTCCACTGCCCGCGCCGGCCAGCCAGTGACATCGCACGCCAGTTGCTCGAGCATGGATGCCGTGCCCTTGCGGCGGCGGTAGCGGATAGTGTTGGCCACGTCGGCACGCGGCGAGGCCACATTAGGCACCACGCCGTGTAGGGTGCGATAGCCGATGAGATCACCGATGTAGGGCGCCACCCATGGCGCGCAGGTTTCGATAAATTGGTCGTCGTAAAGTTGTTCGAGGTTTTCCTCCATGGCTGCCACCTGCTCGGCGATGACGGCGAGCAGCTCGCGTAGCGGATAGCCTTGCTCCGCATCGCGGATGCGGTGGATTGCGGGCAGCAGTTCGTAGAGGCGGTTGGCGGTCGTGTTCACGGCATCTCCTCCAGATAATCGAATGGGCCGGTATCCAACAGCAATAATTCGACGGCGATGCCATTACCCTGCGCATCGGTGGTCGCAGCGGCCGGTGTCAGGCGTTGTTCCAGCGCGATGGTGGTGCCGCGGTAGAAACGATCCAGATCCACGCCCAGCACACCTTCCACCTCCTGCGCAGTGGCGATGATCTCGGAGCGAGAGACAATCTGGCCAAAGTCGCGTGCATCGAAGGAAAAAGCGGCGCGCAGTGCAATCTCGACGCCGACCAACACCTTTTTGCCGTCGTAATCCGGGTCGCATTTGATACGCAGGGCGAGATGAAACGTTGTCTCGTTGTACGACTTTGTTTCGCAGTGCACCAGCGGATCACCGTTTTGTTTGAGGGTGTTGAGCAGTTTGGCGAGAGTCAAGTCCGGCGGTTGAACGCCATCATTACCAGCAACGGTGATGAATACAGTGCGCCCGGCGCGGGTGTTGAGCACGGTAGCTTGGGCCTTGGCGATGCCGGTAAATGCGAGCGCGTAATCTTCATAATCCTGTACCGAAACAACACGCCCGAGCGTGCGCACGCCTAGCGGCATATTGCGCCGAGCATGGGTTGAACTGTCTGCATTCACACCGCCCGCAGCAGGCAGCGGGTTGCTCACTGCTTTCAAGCCCAATGGACGCGAGAGTAGTTGCGAGAGCTGGCCAGCTTGCACGTTGCCCGCTGTGCCGATGCCTTTACGATAAACGGCGCGCAGATTATCCTGACCTGTGGGCAGGCGCACGCCGTGGCGGCCATCGCCGAACTGAATGGTTCCAGCACCGTCCTCTTCCACGCGCAGCACGTAGGAGCGATCATCGGCGTCGGCCTGGTAGAGGGTAGCCGTCTCGTGCCAGCGGATATCGTTGACCCGCACCTCCAATGCCGCCTCTGCGCCGGTCTCGTTCTCGTTCTCGGCGCCTACGAAGGTGAGCGGTGTATGTTTGAGGGTGTAGCGTTGATGGGAAAGTCGCGCCGCACCGCTGCCGAAAGTCTGATGCACGGTCTCGCCGTGGGTGGCGAGCGCGACGTTGGCGTATATCGCCATTGTATTACGTATATAACTGTGGTCGAGAGTTTTATCAAAAGTTATTACAGTAAAACCAGCCTCGATGATGATATCTTTCAGCTGTACCGCCTCACTTTCAACGACGCCCGTCAGATCACTGCGTTCTCCGGTAAGGATTATTCTGTGCCCTTTTTTTAATCCAAGATATATTCGGTCAAGGGAGATAGTGTCCCCCTGCACCAGATCCTCGACAGGTACATCCGCAAGTGCAATTCGCTCGCTCTGAGCGTGCACCGTAATATCACGAAGAGCATCAAGTTTAACCGGCTTATCATCAAACAGACCGTCGAACCATTTATGCCACAGGGCGTTGTCGGAACCTCGGACAAAGACATCCAGGCGGCCAGTGACCCAGGAAGAAACATCGGGGCCGGAGCTCAGCACCCCGCCTAGTGACTTCCAATTTGACCACCCGCCATCGAACCATTTATGCCACAGCGCATTGTCAGTGCCCCGAACAAAAACATCGATTCTGCCGTTGCCCCAAGAAACAGTCGCCGGATCCGAGGTCAGTATGCCGCCTAGTGATTCCCAGCCTGACCATGTGCCATTGAACCATTTATGCCACAGGGCGTTGTCGGCACCCCGGACAAAGACATCCAGGCGACCAGCAGCCCAGGAAGAAACATCGGGGCCGGAGCTTAGCGTCCCACCTAGTGATTCCCAGCTTGACCACCCGCCATCGAACCATTTATGCCACAGCGCATTGTCGGCACCTCGAACAAAAACATCGATTCTGCCGTCGCCCCAGGAAACAGCCGCCGGATCCGAGGTCAGTACGCCGCCTAGTGACTCCCAGCCTGACCATGTGCCATTGAACCATTTATGCCACAGGGCGTTGTCGG
>VFJL01000011.1 GCA_009886095.1 Nitrosomonadales bacterium
ATGATGTCAATCAGAGCGGCGATACTACGGTCAGCATCAGCTTTACTGCTGTCTATCTTGGTTGCGAGTGCGTCAATCAGTTCTTTGCGGTTCATTGTAGTTACTCCCTATGGCAGTTATAAAAATAGTTGCAGATTGTTGTAAATAATTCACATATTATCAACGATTTATATTAAGAAGAATGGTCACAAAACTGAGTTGTCATCGTATTTATTGTCCCTCCAACACCAGCGAGTATCTCACCTTGAGGGTTCGGTAGAGTTCATCACGGATATTACCTGAACTTAAGTCAACGATATCCAGGACCTCAACCAAGTGCTCATTATCCTCGCGACCGTCCCAGATCTTGATGTAACTTCCAGCTTTATAACCGTGATCCTGGCGAAAAACATTGAGAACATTCTTCCCAGTATACTGCTTGAATAACTCCATCCAACTCATCTTGCAATCCAATAGCAGGGATTCAAACAGGGCCAGATTAGTTCGTCTGGCAACGGCAAGGCCCACCAGTAGGTCGAGCTTTTCCAATAACTTCATTTGAGCCAGAACATAATACTGGTTATCGAACTGAACTGATTTTTGGCAAAGACTAAGTTCTGCAAGCATTTCTTTTCTGGCAAGCGCTATGTTGCTATGCTTACTCTGAATCATAGCAGATAGAATGAAATGCCAAATATCGACCAGCTCCATCCGCAACTGCGCCATGTCGCAATCCTGCTTTTTCCACCACTTCCAGCCATGATGTTCGATCGCCTCAACGCCTTCAACCTGTATGGCTCGATACCAGTTGTTATTGGCTGATACCCAGTCAGGGTTGATCTTGCGATTCATGCTATCCTGCATTTCAAGCATGGATACGAGTTGTGTTTCAGTTAACATATTTGTTTATTTTCGCATCAGGAGAAGTTCCATTGCAAGCAATACTGCCAAATTGTTTCTGGTTTGTACATAGTCAGGGGTCTGAAAAATTATGCTGTCATTAGTAATAACACTTGTTAATGCATGACACCGACTATTTTTCAAGCACAACATCCAGTGATAAAAAGCAAGTGTTTTGAAAGCCGCGGCAGGCAGATTTGTGCAGACAATAATGGCAGTCAGGGCAATTCGTGTAAACTCATAATTTTTCATCGCACACTAACACTAATTAGCGATTGAACCTGAATCCGGCAGCTGACCGCTCATTTTTTAATTTAACACCATGACATATAATAATTTTTTGCAGTATTTGGCCTTCACCTTCCGGGTGAATCCGCTACCGGGTAGAGTGTGCGGTTTTTGGGGTGCAGGGCAAGGCGCAACAGCGCAGAATAGTCGTTCGTTGCAACGCAGCCATGTGCCACAAAAACCGCACACTCTACCCCGTCCAACTGCCGGATTCAGGTTGAAGAAGCCGATGTGTTAAAGACCACTTACTGATTTGTAACCGATAAACCACTTTTCATCCACAGCTATCCAACTGTTTACTCTGACGCGCCATACCAATTTCTCATGAAACAACCCATTAACAACTGCCCCCAGTGCGGCAAGATTATTGTGTGGGATCCTGCCAATCGTTACCGCCCATTTTGTTCCGAGCGCTGCAAAATGATTGACTTGGGGCAATGGGCTACGGAATCCTATCGCATTCCAGAAACAAAAAAACAGGAAGACTGGGAGATAAAAGATGAAGAGTAGCGGGCTGTTCGAAAGATAGTCTCAGCCACTATTCCAGTTTCACTCAATGGGTACGGTATTGATCCTGTCGAAGGAACCCCCCGCCATACTCCGCATCATGGCAACACCATGCCCCCCATGTTCCCAAGCTGTGATTAGATCCTCCTGGCGCAAACCACCCAAAGCATAAACCGGAAGCGGATAATCACGGATGAGCGTGGCAAATTTTTGCCAGCCCAACACCGGAAACCCAGAATGACTCAATGTCGGCAGCACAGGTCCCAATACCACAAAATCCATAGCCAGCTGCTCAGCATGAAAAAGCTCTTCGACATTGTGACAGGATGCACCGCACCAGTTGATGTCAGGACGGCTGGAGAGGTCCAGCAGTTGCGCTGACGGGAAATGCACCCCATCCGCACCAATTTCACGTGACAACGCGACATCACCGTTCACCAATACTCTCGCGCCATGATGATGAGCCAGCGCAACCACTTCACCTGCAAATGCTCGCAATTCATCCCTGGCCATCCCTTTCTCACGTACCTGCACCAGTCGTAAGCCCCGTTGCAAGGCGCTCTCTATCTGCATTAATGCAAACTGTACACCCAGCTCCACAGCATTGGTAATAGCATAAACTGGTGGCAAGCCAAGCGCTCGCAATACTGGCGCATTGGCCGGCAGCATCGGATCAACCATGATATTGCTCATAAACTGCCAGGACAACTCCTGGTTCTCATGTGGGTGCGGCTCGCCATGCCATTTCACTACCCGATAAAAACGCAGGCGCACAGTGGCATGGGGATAGGTAAAAACGCGAGTGATCCAAGGATAAGCATGCTCAACCTGTATCCCCAATTCCTCCAGCAACTCACGACTGAGAGCATGCGGCAGAGACTCGCCGGGTTCTACCTTGCCGCCGGGAAATTCCCAGTAACCTGCATAGGGTTTACCTTCGGGTCTGCGGGCAAGCAGGAAACTGCCGTCAGGCCGGATGATAACTGCGGCGGCAACGTCAATGATTGGGGAAGAATGAACCATGGTGGAATGAATGAAAGGATCGTTAACTGGAACGGCAGGACTACAAATAATTTTTTGTTCTAACTCCAGTTCGAAAGTAAAACAAGGCGATGACGAACGAATCATTGCAGACAGCATATCCCCCAAGGGGACTTCCTTCGGAACGAATAGTACAGCCAGGTGCAAGTGAGAACATCAACAAAGTGTCACTGATAAGATGTGATTGAGATTACTTCAGCTGACCAACTCCTATTCCGTGCCTTCCCGCCCAGTCGCGTGCAAACTGCCAGGCTACCCGACCACTGCGGGAACCACGCCCCAGCGCCCATTGCAGTGCAGCTTCACGTACCGAGGGAAGCATTTCTACAATACCGAAATAGGTAAGCCAATGGCTGACGATGTCCAGGTATTGATCTTGATCAAAGGGGTAGAACGAGACCCACAAACCAAAACGTTCCGACAACGAAATTTTCTCTTCGACCGATTCGCTTGGATGAATTTCTGCGCCAATATGTTTGGTGTCGAGATTATCCTGCATGAACTCCGGCATCAGGTGGCGGCGATTGGAAGTGGCATAGACCAAAACATTCTCCGAAGCTGTAGCGATAGATCCATCCAACACTACTTTCAATGCCTTATAGCCAGGTTCATCAGCTTCGAACGACAAATCGTCGCAATATAGAATGAAGCGCTCCGGTCGCTGGTATATTTGCTCGACGATATCGTGTAAATCGGTGAGGTCATGTTTTTCCACTTCGATCAAACGCAATCCTTTGGCGGCATACTTGTTCAGCACCGCTTTCACCAGCGACGATTTACCGGTACCACGCACGCCGGTAAGCAGCACGTTGTTAGCAGGGTAGCCTTGTACAAACTGGCGAGTGTTCCGGTCGATAAGTTTCTTTTGCGCGTCGATGCCGTGCAATGCAGTAAGCGCAATACGATGGGGATGCGAGACCGGTTGAATGAATCCAGTGCTACCACGCTTGCGCCAGCGAAAAGCAATTGCGGCTTTCCATTCGACGGCAGGTTGCTCGGCAGGCAACACCCCCTCCAGGCGAGAGAGCAGTTGATCGGCACGACTGTACAGCTTGTCGAAATCGCTCGCTATGATGGCTGGTATTTGCACCATGAATTCAGCGCTATTGCCGGGTTTTTTGATTTTATGGATAAATCCGTACTCGCTTTTCAGTTGCCCATATTTAACAATACTAATGTTATTCGCATTTAGTCTAGCACGCATCCTGACCCGGTTAGCGTGAGTTGCATATCCTGCTGCGCGGTGCTGTCCGGTAGCGTGTGCTGAGGTAAGAACGTATTGTATAAAATTTAATCGCTACACTACTACTCTTATAAATCCAGCTTGATTGTACACGCTGCAGCGCGCGCAGCATGCATCAAGGTGCTGGCATCAAGATGCCGGCTTCGCTTTAGTTATGCTTTTGCAGGAAGCTCACTAATGAGGTGACAAACTGGAAGCCATCAGACTATTCAGCCCACAGCTCTTCTGCTCTGGCTAACTCAACTGCATCTTCGATTCTCGGCTCCAATCTCGATAAAAAATTTAATCCTGTCTTTTCTTCCACTTCACGAATGGTAGCAATGTAACTGGGCGTATCGGAACTCTTAAGTTTTGCATTTGGCATTATGAAAGCAATAGCCTCCACCCTGGCCGGGTCATAGATGATCTTGTACAAATGGGTCGGGACAGCGACTCGATTCCTACCTATGGTATCAGGGGGCGACTTGGTATATATTGGTCCCGTATAAATAAAGACCTCACCCCGGCTAATTGCCCAGCGCCTAACCTTCTCTTCCAAATCCTTCCAAATACCCTGATTCATTCCTTTACCGATCTGTGGCAGCATATTTGACAGGAAGAAACTCTCTGACATAGCCTGTTGATCCCACCGCATATTGCCCGCAGGTGCCATGTGCCCCCTATCGAAGCCGCTCCCTTTATAGTCTGAAAGCTCGGCACGCTTACCTTTCCCAAGATCTGGGTCCGATTGAAAATTGTTGGTTCGGGCAAGCGAAGCACTGGCTCTCTCGTGGGTCAAGCGCTCGGCAACCCAGATGGGAGTTTTTCGGTCTGAATCATGCGCTAACAGATATCCCTTTCTGCATAGCAAAGTACCATCGTTTCCGGGTACCCCATATTCCGCGTACTCTCTACAACTTTCCGGAGAAACATTGGCGTAGGTGTAGATGGTAAAAACGAGAAGGGGAAGCATGATTGCAAATTTATACAGGTACTTTTTAAACATTTATTCTCTCCTCTAACGAATTGCGTTCTATCCACCATGCTGTCATATGACGGCTATAACTCAATCCGTCATGAAGACTGCAAAACCAGTATCATATTAACCGTTTTACATATTCCTCACCCCGGAACAACATTCATCAATTCAAAAAAGCCAGTATCGAGCAGATGGCCCCCAAACAATTGAACTGGATTCAGAAATCAGGACAAAGCGATGGGATGGTGAGCTGCTCCATAACGATGCAATGACGAATACAAAAAGCAGGCATGACTGGAAAGAGAGGGAATCACGGGGTGACGTTTAAGGTGATACGAAAAAATCGGCGTTTCCCTAATGGAAACGTTATGGGAAGGATTACAATATCACGGCTGATAGATAACTGAGATACGGCTAGGAATATCTGGGAGATGAAATGCGTAAAGCTGGTTTGATGATGCTGCTGGCTATTATGAGCAATAGTGCCGTGGCGAAGTTGGTTGAGATTGGTAGTGATGAAAGCATTACCATCTACGCCGACTCCTCTACCATTCGTAGAGTGGCCAACAAGGTAACAATGTGGGAAGTGGGTGATTTTAAGATGGCTAATAAATCTGGTGGCAAATCATTTATATCAATGAGAAAACAGCAAGAATACGACTGCAAGGAAAATAAAATTCGAACGCTCCATATGACCTTATACTCTGACAATATGGGAAAAGGTGAAGCGGTTCATACTGTCAATAAGCCTCGTGATTGGGAGCCGGTCGCACCTAATAGCTATGGTGAATTTTTGTTGAGAACCGCCTGTGGAGCCAGGCGCTAGTTATTTTCTCGCGCATTAAACCATGAAAATAGTCACTTGGAATGTCAATTCCCTTAAAGTCCGACTGCCACAGGTTATTGACTGGTTGATGGCCAATCAGCCTGATGTGTTATGCCTACAGGAAACCAAACTGCAAGACGAAAATTTTCCGATAGCCGAAATCGCAGCAGCAGGCTATCAAGCATCTTATGCCGGACAGAAAACCTATAATGGCGTCGCCTTACTAAGCAAGCAGACGGGTGGTGAGATCGTCAGCGCCCTCCCCACTCTGGACGATCATCAGAAGCGTGTGCTGGCGGCAACCTATGATGATGTGCGAGTAATTTGTATCTATGTCCCCAACGGTGAAAACGTCGAATCAGAAAAATATTCATACAAACTGAAATGGCTGGCTGCTCTCAACCTATGGCTAGTGGATGAGTTACGTAAATATCCGAAACTGGTGCTACTGGGTGATTTCAACATCGCACCGGAAGAGTGTGATGTGCATGATCCAGACTTATGGCGAGGGCAGGTGCTATTCAGCCAACCGGAGCGCGAGGCATTCTATAAACTGCTCAATATGGGCCTCGTGGATAGTTTTCGCCTATTCGAGCAACCGGAGAAATCATACACGTGGTGGGATTACCGCATGATGGCTTTCCGCCGCAATATGGGTATGCGAATAGACCATATCCTGCTGAGTAACGAACTTGCCAAAACCTGTACTGCATGTGTCATAGACAAAACAGTACGCAAACTTGAACGCCCATCGGATCATGCCCCGGTGGTAGTGAAACTTGCAACGCAGCCGTAATACCTGTTTCACTTATTACAACTGAATCAGTATCTTCAGGTTTACACAGGAATTCTTATCTCCGGATAGTATTACCCAGACCCTGGAACTCTAGCCTAAGCACCTTGATATTTTCTTCCTGGAAAGTTATTCTGCCCTTAAATTACTGCGCTTGGTCAAGATGTTTCTGGAAATTCCATTCGCTGCCTGAACGGTCCAGTTCACCATTGTTGTACTCTTTCTTCATCTCCTCCAGGAGCTTTTCCTCATTGGTGATTTTCTCCTTGCTGACCACGCGTCGCGCTGTCAGCAGTATCAGGCGGGCCGGGAGCTCTGACTTTTTCTTTCGGTTTGATCGCTGGTATAACCATGATTGGTGGCAAGTCAAGTTTCCTGGCATCCTTCAAGGGAACATTTGAATAGCTAATTTTGCCATCCTTATCCACATGTTTATATACTTGAGACTGGGCATAGCATGTAACGCTAAATAAAGCCAAAAGTATGCTGCCTTTGATTTTCATGGACCCACCCCAGCAAAGAAACCTGAACATATTCCCCGCAGACGCAAGGAGCCGATTCCCTGCACTTTAAGCCTGACACACCGCACAGACCACCCGCAAAGTATTATTCTCCAAGATACTCAGTTTACAAGCTCCCTCTTTAGCGCCACGATATTATTTTCATGCAATAACACCTGTTCCCGGAGTCTCTTCACCTGCTCTTCATGGTTAATCACCTGGCCTCTGGATTGAGTCGGGCTGGTTCTTAAAATCTTAGGATTCGCTTCACTTTGCTTTAGAGCAAGACTAGCATCTGATAGAAGCTTCTCTTCTGCAGCAAGCTCCTCTGCGAGAATTTCACGGCGCTTCAAATCCCGTTGCTGCTGCACTTTGTGAGCCACCCTGGGGAAGCTATCAGGAGCTGCTACTTTAGGCTTGAGTTGCGGTGGTGACGGATCGAGATAGAGTTTTTTTGCACCCTTCAGCGGTTTATTGGAATAGGTTATGCGCCCTTCCTTGTCTACATGTTTGTAGATTTCAGCAAAGGCAGTAGCGGCCATCATCATTCCAGTGATTATTAAAATCGGAATAGTGGCTGAAATTTTTGTTTCCATTTTTTCGAGCTGGAATTGGAATAGTATTTCAGTATGTCATCATTTCTGGTATTTTGAGACTGCCCGATTGTGATCCGTCAGATTACTGGAGAAATGTGATTCTCCGCCACCTTTTGCGACAAAGTACAACGCACCGGTTTTAGCAGGATTCAGCGCCGCTTGAATTGAAGCCAGCCCCGGCATGGCGATAGGTGTCGGCGGGAGACCACTGCGCGTGTAGGTATTGTATTCCTGATCGGTTAGCAGATCTTTCTTACGTAAGTTGCCGTCAAATTTCTCCCCCATACCATAAATGACAGTGGGGTCGGTTTGCAGCCGCATACCCAAGCGCAGCCGGTTGAGGAATACGCCTGCGATGGTGGTGCGATCACTTTCCTTGCCAGTTTCTTTTTCAACGATGGAGGCCAGAATCAATGCCTGGTAAGCATTCGTCAGTGGCACATTTTCAGCACGTTCGGCCCAGACAATATTGAGATTATTCTGCATTGTGTGGTAAGCGCGTTTCAATATCGCAACGTCGCTATTGCCACGTACAAAATAATAGGTATCAGGAAAAAACAATCCTTCCGCTGCTATTTCGCTCGCACCAATCAATTGCAGGATTTTCTGATCACTTAAACCAACAGTATCATGCCGGATTGCGGGGTGCTCATCCAGGGCTCTTCTAAGCTGAGAGAATGTCCAACCCTCTATAAATCTGACCTCGCTCTGATTAACATCACCTGTGGTGATACGTTCCAGCAATTGCAAAGGTGAGGCACTCTCAATGAGCTCATAGTCTCCCGCCTTGAGTGATGCCGCATATCCCATAATTCGCGACAGCAAAACAAATGACCAGGCATCATGTAGAACTCCAGCATCGACTAATTGCTTGGCAACACTTCGCAGGCTGCTGCCCGATTTGATGGAAAATTCGTAGGGGGTTACAGGGAGTTGAACAGCGGCATTAACATGATAAGCAAACCATCCAGCAAGCAGGAAAATACAAGCCAAAACAAAAAGAATCAAGCGTTTTAGTATACGCATGAGTTACACATATTCCTGCACTATAACGGCAGAGTCAGACTTTGCTGAAAATCAGCGTGCCATTGGTGCCCCCAAATCCAAATGAATTTGACATTGCCACATCAATTTTCATATTCCTTGCAGCATTTGGAACATAATCTAGGTCGCACTGCGGATCCTGCTCGAAAATATTTATGGTGGGTGGTGAAACCTGATGATATATCGCTAGAGTGGAAAATATTGCCTCTACCCCACCCGCTGCACCAAGCAAGTGCCCGGTCATGGATTTGGTGGAATTGACTACAAGTTTTTTTGCATGATCGCCAAAACAGCGTTTTACCGCTCTGGTTTCAGCCATATCGCCTAGTGGTGTGGAGGTGCCATGAGCATTGATGTAATCTACCGCATCGATATTCATACCTGCATTTTTGAGAGCGATGGTCATGCACCGTGCAGCACCATCGCCGTCTTCACAGGGTGTTGTCATGTGGTATGCATCGGCGCTCATGCCAAAGCCAGCCAGCTCAGCATAAATCCTTGCACCCCGGCGTTTAGCATGTTCCATTTCTTCCAGCACAACAATTCCCGCACCTTCAGCCAGCACAAAACCATCCCTGTCCTTGTCCCACGGGCGACTTGCAGTAGTAGGATCGTCATTGCGGGTCGACAATGCCCGTGCCGAGGCGAAACCACCGATGGTAAGAGGCGTTACGCACGATTCCGCACCACCCGCAACCATTACATCCGCATCGCCGTATTCGATCATGCGGGCAGAATTGCCAATACAGTGAGTCGCGGTAGTACAGGCAGTAACGATAGTTAGATTTGGGCCTTTGAAGCCGAACATGATGGACAGGTTGCCCGCAACCATGTTGATAATGGTGCTTGGGATAAAGAACGGAGAGATCTTACGTGGGCCACCAGCATGGTAGGTATCATGAGTTCCTTCAATCATCGGCAGGCCGCCGATGCCGGAACCAATATTGACACCAATCCGTTCGGCATCAAGATCCCCATTGGCGATATCTTCAATACCCGCATCTTTCACTGCCTGTATTGCCGCCGCCATGCCGTAATGGATAAAGACATCCATACGCCGCGCATCCTTGGTAGAGATATACTGCGTGATATCGAAGTCTTTTACCTCTCCCGCTATCTGCGAAGCAAAAGCTGCAGCATCGAAACGGGTAATCCGGCTAATGCCGGATTTTCCTGCAAGGATGTTCGCCCAGGCATCTGAAATAGTGCTGCCAACGGGCGAAACAATACCTAATCCGGTAATAACTACTTTACGCTTGGACAAGATAACTCTAATGTTAGTGGTGTTAAATCATCAAATTAATTCGTGTGGGAATTTATGTAATCAATCGCCTGCTGAACGGTATTTATTTTCTCCGCCTGCTCATCGGGGATTTCACATTCAAACTCCTCCTCCAGCGCCATAACCAATTCAACGGTATCAAGTGAGTCTGCGCCCAAGTCATCTACAAAAGAAGATTCGTTATTGACCTCCGTCTCATTCACACCCAATTGCTCGGCCACAATTTTTTTTATACGCTGCTCTACATTTTCCATCAGGACACTCCTCTTCTTAGATAAGAAAAACCGTTGCTATTCTAGCAAATTTTCGGTATTTGCAAAACCAGAACACTACCAGTGTTTGGAAAATAATCATGAATATGTGTCGAATCCAGTCAATCTGAGTTAAATATTACAAATCGACATCATTTTTGATTCTATCAAATCCAAATGTAGGTGTCCTGATAACTCGAAATTCCAAACAAGACAGGGCGGAAACAAAAAATATAGGCACGGCATATATTTGATATGTAAAGAAATATTTTTTGTGGGTAACGAAGTATTATGACGAAATCAAGATTTTGAGGGGCAGTTATGTGACAACTAGCTGTTATGCGATGCTACGCATCTCCACGCTGAAATTTTTCCGGTCAATCCATATACATGCCACCATTCACATGCAGTGTCGCGCCAGTAATGTATCCGGCGGCTGACGAAGCAAGGAACGCCACTGCTGAAGCTACTTCCTCAGACCGTCCCAGCCTGCCTAGCGGTATATGCTGAATTAAGTTCTGCTGCTGCTTGTCGGTAAGTGATCGGGTCATATCTGTTTCTATAAAACCGGGAGCAATACAGTTCACCGTGATGTTTCGGCTACCCACCTCGCGTGCCAGTGATTTGCTAAAACCAAATATTCCGGCTTTGGTAGCTGCATAGTTAGCCTGCCCGGGATTTCCCGTAACGCCCACTACAGAAGAGATATTGATAATACGACCAGAACGGGCTTTCATCATGGCACGCAACACCCCACGGCATAAACGGAATACGGATTTAAGATTGGTCTCCATGATTTCATCCCACTCTTCATCTTTCATCCGAATCAGCAGGCTATCGCGGGTGATACCAGCGTTATTTACCAGTATCGTGATTTCACTGAATTGTTCAGGTATCGCTGCAAGAACGCCTTGAATCTGTACAGAATTAGTGACGTTCAGTACCATTCCCGCACCTTTGATACCGGCTTGGCTCAAATAGCGGCTGATGCTCTCAGCACCAGCTTCAGTGGTGGCAGTGCCGACTACAGTAGCACCTTGCTTGCCTAGTTTCAACGCGATAGCTTGGCCAATGCCACGACTGGCACCAGTTACGAGCGCCACTTGATTTTGCAGCATTATCTCTCCACTATATCTGTCACGGACCAATATCGCCAAATCATGCATGGCGAAAGATGCAATGTTCTTCTAACCTACCTCAGCGCGCCTACAACCTGCCGTAGCGCTTGGCTATCTGCCAGCGCAAAACTCTGCAACTTTCCATCTATGCGTTTATTAAGTGTTGACAGCACTTTGCCTGGCCCACATTCCACCACATGAGTGACGCCTGCGGTAGCAAAGCTGTGGATGGTCTCAGTCCATCTTACCGGGTTACATAGTTGTTGTACTAGAATATCTCTGATAGCAATAACGTTTTCATGCTGCTGCACGTCTGCATTATGTAGCACCGGGATTATTGGTGATTGCAGTGCCACCAGTTCCAGTCGCTGTCGCATTTTTTTTGCCGCCTGATTCATCAGCGAGCAATGCGAAGGCACGCTCACAGGCAACATTATCGCCCGTTTTGCACCTTTTGCCTTGGCCAGTTCCATGCCGCGCAATATCGCACTCCTATGCCCTGCGATCACAACCTGACCGGGTGAGTTAAAGTTTGCCGGTTCCAGAGATTCTCCATCGGAGGTGTTCACGACCTCGGCACATACTGCTCGTACCACATCATCATCCAGTCCCAAAATTGCCGCCATGCCACCCATACCTTCCGGCACTGCCTGCTGCATCATCTCCGCTCGAAAACGCACGAGTAATAGCGCATCAACAAAAGCCAACGCCCCCGCAGCGACCAGTGCGCTGTATTCCCCCAGACTGTGACCGGCCATGAGAGCCGGCTTTGCGCCATCCAGACTTTCCCATGCCCGGTATACCGCAATACCCGCTATTAGCATTAGTGGCTGAGTATTAACCGTGAGATTAAGATCATCAATCGGCCCGTCATTAACCATTGTCCAGAAATCCTGACCCAGAATGTCAGATGCCTCCACAAAAGTTTCACGTACTATCTGAAAATCGGCATATTCCTTCATCATGCCGATTGATTGTGAACCCTGACCAGGAAAAACAAATGCGAATTTCATATTTTACCAGCGGAGTAACACCGCTCCCCAGGTAAACCCACCACCCACACCCTCCAACAGCACATGCTGATCGGGTTTAACGCGTCCATCGCGTATAGCGATATCCAGCGCCAGTGGAATGGAAGCAGCTGAGGTGTTGCCGTGCTTATCCATCGTGACCACCACTTTTTCCATTGGTATGCCCAGTTTCTTTGCGGTGGATTGGATAATACGGATATTGGCCTGATGGGGAATCAGCCAGTCAATATCGGATGCTTCTAAATTATTCTCGGTCAAGGCTTCATGCGCCACTTCTTCCAGAACTTTTATCGCGAACTTGAAAACTGTATTTCCTTCCATGATGAGGAATGGTTTTCCCTGTACCCTGCCGCTACGAATGCTCCCGGGAACCGCAAGGATTTTATTGTGACTACCATCGGCATGCAAATGGCTCGAGAGTATTCCTGGCCGATCGCTTTGGGTCAACACCACCGCACCTGCGCCATCGCCAAATAGCACACAAGTACTGCGGTCGCTCCAGTCAAGTATGCGTGAATAAATTTCGGTTCCCACCACCAACGCATTGCGGCATCTGCCTGCGCGGATAAACATATCTGCGGTGGCAAGCGCATAGATAAAACCACTGCATACTGCCTGCACGTCAAATGCCGGGCAATCTCGGGCACCGAGCTTATCCTGCAAAATACAGGCAGTGCTGGGAAAAACCATATCCGGTGTAGTAGTGGCAACAATGATGAGATCGATCTCTCCAGGCTTTATGCCTGCCGCTTCCATTGCCTTGCGACTGGCATTAAGCGCCAAGTCACTTGCCATTTCATTATCTGCCGCAATGTGCCGCTGAGTAATGCCAGTACGGCTGCGTATCCATTCGTCGCTGGTGTCCACCATGCGCTCAAGGTCATGGTTGGTGAGAATTTTCTCAGGTAAGTAACCACCTGTTCCAACAATTCTGGAATACCTCATGCTGCATCTTCTTTTGATAAAAATTGAGGATGTGAAGATGGATTTTTAGACTGGTGATGCAACGCTGCCACACGCTCACTGATACGCTGCAACATTCCAGCTCGCACTTCATTCACTGCGCGCTCAATGGCAAAATTAAACGCATGACTATCAGCCGCGCCATGGCTCTTAATGACGATGCCGCGCAACCCCAGCAAGCTCGCACCATTGTAGCGACGATGATCTACCCGTCGCTTGAATGCCTTGAGTACTGGCAAAGCAATGAGTCCCGCAAACCTGGTAAGAGGATTACGCTTAAATTCCTCGCGTAAATAAGTGGCCAGCATCTGTGCTACGCCCTCCGAAGCTTTCAGTGCGACATTGCCAACGAAACCGTCACACACCACCACATCTGTCGTACCCTTATAAATATCATTGCCCTCAACATTGCCATAAAAATTAAGTCCACTATCGCGCAGCAGTTCTGCTGCGTGTTTCACTACTTCATTACCTTTAATTTCTTCTTCACCAATGTTCAGCAAACCGACACTCGGCCTCTCCTTGCCTTCTACAGAAGAAACCAGAGTAGCGCCCATGATGCCGAATTGAAGCAACTGTTCCGCACTGCAATCCACATTGGCACCCAGATCCAGCACGTAAGTGTGTCCTTTCATGGTAGGCAGCACCACGGCAAGAGCAGGCCGGTCGATACCAGGCAACGTTTTCAGTACAAACCGGGAAGTTGCTATCAATGCTCCGGTATTGCCGGCACTGACACAGGCCTGGGCTTCGCCACGCTTAACCAAGTCGATAGCAATCCGCATTGAAGAATCTTTCTTGCCACGTAGCGCTATGACCGGCGATTCATCCATGCCGATCACTTCGCTTGCAGCATGAATCCTCAATCGGGAATCAGGCGCAAACTTGATGGCGCGTAATTCTGCCTCAATAGCGCCGGGTAACCCCACCAAAACGATATTGACTCCCAAATTGCATCGAAGATAATTGACAGCCGAGGGAACCGTTACATGGGGGCCACGATCACCACCCATGCAATCTATCGCTACGGTAATATCCGATTTGAGTGTCATTAAAACTGAGACAAGCTTAAGACCTTGGAATTCACAGAATGACAGCGCGGGATTTAATCGTCCTTGGTCTTGATGATTTTCTTGCCCCGATAATATCCGTTAGGACTAATGTGATGACGCAGATGCACCTCGCCGGTACTGGGTTCCACCGCCAACGGTGAACTGGTCAGAAAATCATGCGAGCGGTGCATACCGCGTTTTGATGGAGATTTTTTATTTTGTTGGACTGCCATAGTGTTTTGCTCCTTAAATAATTTCAGTGCAGTTTTTTCAGTGCCGCCAGCATGGCAAAAGGGTGTCCCTCTCCCACTGGATCATCACCAGCCAGTTTGCCTATCGAGCACTCACCTTCCAGGTGGCGAGGTGCAATTGGCAAGCTCAGGATTATCTCATCCTCAATCAGCGCCAGTACATCCATCTCAGGTACCGCTAGAACTCCATCTACCGATCCATTTTCATCAAGATTGGAGAGCTCGCTCTCATCTTTCATCAGCAAAAGATCCGCCTTCAGATCCAGCACGTGTGTCAGGCTGGCAAGACAGCGTTGGCACTGGAGGTTGATTGTCCCCTTTACAACGATCCGCAGAGCCGGACTCCCGTCATTATCCAGAATACCACTGACTATATATTCGAGCCTGCCATGCTGATCAGCAAGATAATCCTGCAACCGCCCAAGTTCGGCGGGTGTAATTTTACCATGATGTGCCCCAGCATTACGCACGAAATCAAGGGCATCTATGACAAGCTGTGCAGACATAAGGCGCGCATGATATATTTTTTGTCCCCGAGTGTCAAAAACTACTAGGATAAACTTTGGAAACACAGCATCTAACCCAACAACTTATTCTGGGATCCAGTTCTATTTATCGCCGTGAACTGCTCCAGCGTCTGCAGATTCCATTTGAGGTATGCAGCTCGGATATTAATGAGCTTCCTCTGGCCGGTGAAATGCCCGGAACTACTGCCCTCCGTTTGGCCGAGAGTAAGGCTCGGGCTGTTGCCCTGACCTATCCAAATGCGCTTATTATAGGTGCCGACCAAGTGGCGATGCTGGAAAGCACTCCACTCGGCAAACCGTTAACTCACGAAAATGCAATTAAGCAGTTGCGTTTTCTGCGTGGCAAAGAAGTGATATTTCATACTGCCTTATGTCTTTTCAACAGTCGCAGCTCCAATATGCAAATACGACTCGTCCCCTCTCACGTCAAATTCCGCGAGTTTAGCGATCGGCAGATTGAAAACTATCTCGCGAAAGAGCAGCCGTATCATTGTGCAGGCAGCGCCAAGTCTGAAGGGCTGGGCATCGCGTTGATTGAACGTATCACAGGTGACGACCCGAATGCACTGATAGGGCTGCCGCTGATCGCGCTGGTAGAGATGTTGGCATATGAAGGTGTAGAAGTAGTATGAATCCCGGCACCCTCTATCTCATCCCGACACCGCTTGGCGCAGGTGATATTGCCCAAGTGATCCCCATCGCAGTTCGGCAACTCGTCGCAGGTCTTGGCCACTATATAGTGGAGCACCCAAAAACTGCCCGACAGTTTCTGAAACAAATCGACTGCGCCCTGCCGTTACAGGAAATTAAAATGCAAGTACTGGATGAACATACCCGATCCGAAGACTTTATAAATCTGCTCGCACCACTGCTGGCAGGAAACGACATGGGGTTATTATCTGAAGCTGGTTGCCCAGCAATAGCTGATCCCGGTGCAGAGTTGGTACGAATTGCCCATAAAAAAAATATTCGGGTGGTGCCACTGGTTGGACCATCGTCTATCCTGCTTGCATTGATGGCATCTGGATTGAATGGCCAGCGTTTCATGTTCCATGGCTATCTGCCAGTGGAGCATGACAAACGCCTTATAAAAATTGCCGAACTGGAAAAAGAATCGATGACCCGAGATCAGACCCAGATATTCATCGAGACCCCCTACCGCAACCAGAGGCTGTTTGAAGCCCTTGTTCAAGCCTGTCGTGATGGTACCAATCTGTGTATCGCCAGCGATATCACTCTCGCCAGTGAACACATTGCAACTAGAACGATGAAAGAATGGAAACACGTCTTGCCCGACATCAACAGAAAACCTACAATTTTTCTGCTGCATGGATGATTAAGGAACCTGAACAAGTCCCACACAGGTGCGACGGTGGCTTTGCAGAATGGGGAACGCGAAGGCAACCTTCTTTCGCCTCAAGCTACAAGCCTACAGTGCACCTTGTAGACCCTTGGAACGAGGTCAATAGAACCGCCATACAGGCCTGCGGTCAAAGACCATGTCGCTGCCGAGTCATACCGACTTTGCCAGCAACGTACTCCACAGAGTACCTGTTCAGAGGCTCTCTACCCAAAACGTCCGGTGATGTAATCTTCCGTTTGCTTATTCTTGGGTTTGATGAAAATAGTGTCGGTGACGCCGAATTCAATGAGCTCACCCAGATACATATAAGCGGTGTAATCCGACACTCGTGCAGCCTGCTGCATATTGTGAGTAACGATGAGAATGGTGACCTTGTCTTTCAAGTCAGTGATGAGTTCCTCGATGCTGGCAGTGGCGATTGGATCAAGTGCCGAAGTGGGTTCATCAAACAGTAGGATTTCCGGATCGGTGGCAAGCGCGCGCGCAATGCACAAACGCTGCTGCTGACCGCCGGAAAGATTGAAAGCGAGCTGATTCAAACGATCTTTTACTTCATCCCATAGCGCTGCATCACGCAAAGCTTCTTCTACTTTCTCATCCAGCACAGCACGCTGCCTTACACCCCGCACCCGCAGGCCATAAGCAACATTTTCATAAATTGACTTGGGGAAAGGGTTAGGTTTTTGGAACACCATACTAATACGCATGCGTACTTCGATCGGATCCACATTACTTGCAAGAATATTAACGTTATCCGGATGCAGAATAATATCGCCCACATAGCGGTTACCGGGATAAAGGTCATGCATGCGGTTGAAGCAGCGCAGAAAAGTAGATTTTCCGCAACCGGATGGACCTATCAGCGCAGTGACCTGTTTTTCATGCAATGCCATGTTGATATTTTTAAGCGCATTGAACTCACCATAGTAAAAACTCAGATCTCTGACTTCAGATTTGTACTGAGTTAGCGCGGCGTTTACAACAATGCTCTCATGCATGCGATCCTCTACCATTTTATTTTCTTACGCATACGATAGCGCAAATAGATGGCGAATGCGTTCATGGCAAGGGTCATCACCACCAGCACCAATCCTGCAGCCGCCGCATTTAACTGAAATGCTTCTTCCGGCCGCGATACCCAGTTAAACATCTGAATCGGCATCACGGTAAATGGCGACATCAGCCACTCAAAAGACAAAAAAGGAAAATCGGTCTGAACTGGCGATGGCGGCAAAAAAGCGATAAAAGTCATCGCACCAATAGTGATGATAGGTGCAGTTTCACCAATCGCACGGGCCAGACCAATAATAATGCCAGTCAAAATACCCGCTGCAGAATAGGGGATCAGATGATCAGAGACGGTTTGCCATTTAGTTGCACCGAGCGCATAAGCACCTTCACGGATAGCCACAGGAATGGCTCGTATGGACTCGCGGGTAGTAACGATCACTACCGGCAGGATCAGTAATGCCAGCGCCAAGCCCGCCGATAAAATACTCTGGCCGAATCCCAGTTGATACACGAATAAGCCCAATGCCAGCAGTCCGTAGATGATAGATGGCACCCCGGCAAGATTGGTGACATTGATTTCGATGATCTCGGTCACGAGATTCTTTGGTGCGTATTCTTCCAGATAAACGCCTGCCCCTATACCCATCGGTACAGCCGCTGCAATCGTCACCAGCATCACCAGAGAAGTGCCAACCCAAGCCGAAAGTATACCTGCCGACCCTGGGCGCCGCGATGGAAAGGAAGTGAAAAAATCCCACGACAAGCGCGGCATCCCATCGATAATCATTTGCGTGAATAACACCGTGAACGTAAGTACTGCAATCATCAATGCAAACATGCCAACAATCATAAACACCAGATCCCAACGTTTGTGGCGTACGATAATGGCACGAATTTCATGCAGTTTGTCAGTGTTGCTCATCAATCCGGATCCGTAGTACAGAGTGCGGCGCACCCATCAGTGTGTTGAAAATCTGGCAACCAAAATAATATTGCATGTCATGGTGCCAGCATTAGGCTACACAGTCGGCAGCGGGCTCAAACTCAATAGATTTCACGATAACGCTTACGCAAAACATGGCCAATGATATTGAACGTAAGCGTCATTAACAGCAATGTAAGTCCGGCAGCAAATATGGTCTGATAACCGATGCTGCCATGGGGCAAATCACCCAGACTCACCTGCACGATGTAGGCAGTGATGGTTGCTGCTGGCTCCATCGGGTTCCAGGTAAGATTAGGCTGCATACCTGCTGCTACTGCCACTACCATGGTTTCCCCCACTGCACGGGAAATACCAAGAATATATGCAGCAGCGATACCAGAATAAGCCGCCGGCATAACTACCCGGATAGCGGTCTGGAAACGTGTAGCGCCCATTGCATAGGAGCCTTCGCGCATGCTCATAGGTACTGCGCGCATTGCGTCCTCGGACAAGGAGCTCACATAAGGAATAATCATGATGCCCATCACCAACCCGGCGGAAAGCAGACTAAAACCCGGCAACTCAGGAAAGATTTTCTGTAGAAGTGGCGTGACAAACAGCAACGCAAAATATCCGTAGACAATAGTGGGTACGCCGCCCAGCAACTCGAGAAATGGCTTGGCTATCTCACGCACGGTAAAAGGTGCGAATTCGGAGAGATATATTGCGATTATAGTACCCAGTGGAATCGCTACCAGTAGAGCCACAGCAGAACTTACCAAAGTGCCGGAAACCAGCGGAAGTATGCCATAGTGCGCGTCATCAAACAGCGGCGTCCATTGGGTGTCTGTAAGAAAATCCCAAATCGAAACATGCTGAAAAAATACAAATGACTCCTTCACCAGCATTACTATGATGGCTAGCGTGATTGCAACCGAGGCGAATGCCATCAGAAACAGCAATGTCTCAATGAAGCGTTCACGCAAATTGCGACGATAACTGTACCCGAGTCTTCTGGGCTGGTGGCTGATCTCAGCGGTAGACTTTGCTGTCACGGACAAACGCCTTTTTTGGGGGAGGTAGGCTATCTCTCAGCCTAGCCTAATATTACGACAAAAATGTTACAGTCTCGTGACGCATGCGACTAAATGCAGGAGTAATCCTTCACTTTTCCTGCAGACGTTCAATTATCTCTTTGGATTATTTATAAGTATTTGAGTCGCTCGCGGCAAATGATTACCCCATTACATCCTCTTTTACGTCAGACTTATCGCCCCTAATGCTCAAAGTCCTAAACAAGACAAGGCAAAAACAAAAATGTAGACGGGGATATATAGGCGATCTGCAAGGAAACACTTCTTGTGAAAAAGAAGTATTGTAACGAAATCTGGATTATTAGAGGTGCCCGTATAGCAAGGCGCAATAATATTGTCCAACATCCCCGCCAGTTATGCTCAATCCGGGCATGGCGCCTGCACTAGAATGAAATTTGACCCAGGGAATCCCATTTTGTTATAATCCGGCCTCACTGACGCGGGGTGGAGCAGTCTGGCAGCTCGTCGGGCTCATAACCCGAAGGTCGTAGGTTCAAATCCTGCCCCCGCAACCCAATAAAGACAAATGGCTTACTGGCAACCGCTTGTAAGCCATTTGTCTTTCCGATCATGCAAGCGATTGGGTAACTCGTTATGCGATTTCTGCCTTCTTTCCAGCAATTCCCGACAAAATTAGCTATGTATTGAATAGCCACTATGCTTTTACCTCCCTTTGCGTTGTGGCTAGGGGTTGCTGGTGTGATAATCAACAGCAACCCCGCTTTACCTACTGATATCGTCGGGTGAATAGCTTTTTCAGCGGACTGATATTCGGGCGCAACTGTTGCTCGGTTTGCCACAAGTTCCGCAATACTCTGCCGAGGTGTGCTGGGCTGTACATTCTGCTCATCAGGTTCAATTCTTCTATCGGTGTACTGACAATTTCAAATCTGCAGCACTGACCACTGCCAGCAAGACTTCACGGCTGGTGGTCGATAGATACCGATCTATCAATTGGGCAATCTCGCTTTGCGCATGTCCAGCTTTGTTAAGGATGGCAATCTGGTATCGTTCGTCTTGGATGAAATGGGTGTAGTCCATTTCTGGCAACTGTAACTTGGTGATTGAGGGGCCATGATGCTAGCGCATTTCGCCCGCTCAATCTGTTGATAAAAATCGCATCTCGAACTTGAACTCACGTGGCAGTTTATCGGCCATATGACGGCTTTACCTGGCCGAACCCATAAAATATCAACATGATGTTGACCGGTGGCATTGAGCCCAAAGCTGCAACTGCTGGCGTTATTTGCAATAGGTGAAGCCAGAAAAGTTAAACTATCTTCTTTATAACCGAAGGCTTAACGTGGATACCATTGATGCCATCCGAACACGCCGGGCCGTAAAAAGCTACGATCCGACGCACCGTATATCAGGTAAGGAAGTAAAAGAATTGTTGTCTCTGGCTATGCTCTCGCCGACCGCATTCAACATTCAACCCTGGCGTTTTGTGGTGGTGGATGAGCCAGTATTACGCCAGCAAATCAGGCAAGTTGCATGGAATCAGGCGCAGGTTACAGATGCATCTCTCCTGATCATTCTCTGTGCCGATCTCAAAGCCTGGGAGAAGAGTCCAGATCGCTATTGGCGGAATACTCCGGTCGAAGTGCAAGCATTCATGTTACCGGCTATCGATCGATATTATCGTGGCCAGGAACAGATTCAACGTGATGAGGCGATGCGCAGTTGCAGCATTGCGGCGCAAACGCTGATGCTGGCAGCCAAATCGCTAGGTTACGACTCCTGCCCGATGGATGGCTTCGATTATGCTGCAGTCGGCAAGCTTATCCACCTGCCTGAGGATCACATCATTACAATGTTTGTAGTGATCGGCAAACGAACTCAAGACGCATGGCCGCGCTCGGGACAGCTGTCGTTGGATGAGGTGGTGATCAACAATCGTTTCGGTGGCTAAGCTGAATACTGGGTGATGGTGGAGACAATGCAGATACGTAAGGAGGCACTCGGAGCTTTCTGGGATCAGCGCTCAGCATGATGGAAAACTGGTAGCATGAAATACTCATTAGAAGACAAAAACCGAGGGAGTGTTATGCGCATTACTCTGATGATCTGTCTGATATTGAGCAGTGCGCTGGTAGCTGCGCCGAATGCAATTGCCCGCACGACCATCTATAAATCGGTAATGCCCGACGGACGTGTGGTCTACAGCGAGCAGCCCCAGTCCGGCGCGCGCACGATCGAGAAGTCCGTGGTTAACATCAACGACACGGGCATGAAGCCGATCTCAAGGGAAGTGGTAGAGGGAACCAATCAACGTGCCCTCCAGCGTTCACGGGCACTAGATGAAGCATCGAAATTGGTGCAAGCCGCCGAGACCGAGCTACGTACAGCCGAGAGAGAACGCGAGGCTGGACGCGAACCGCTGCCGGGTGAGCGGCTGGGTATCGCGGGCTCCGGCACACGTCTGCTGGAAGAATACTTTCAGCGCCAGCAAATGCTGGAAGATCGCGTAGACAATGCACGCAAGCAACTGGAGAGTGCCCAGCAAAAATTTTCTAATATACGTTGAGTGGTGCATGGAGCCAGCGGTTGAAATCGGCAACCCGCAGAACGCATAAAGTGCTGCTCGGATGATCAAATACGTCTGAATGAATATGACCTTGTAGAAATGTCGGTTTATTCAGTTCGTTCGGGCAGAGCCTGATGTAACTTCTAGGGAAGCGCAGATTAAATTCGTTCGCATTGGGCTTGTCGAAATGCTGTCTATATAAATCAGCATGTTGGCAAAGGCTTCGACAGGCTCAGCCCGAACGGACTAAATAAATCGGTGTTTCCATACGGAAATATTTTTTGATCGATGAAGTGTTTGTGATGAAATCCGAATTTTTAGAGGTGACCTGTATAAGATACATCTGAAACTATCTGCTACGGTCTCTAAGGGGGGGCGCTTAATCCTTTACGTACTGGCCGAAACATTATCTGCCTAAATCCTATGCGGATCTGGCAGTGTGTGATCCCTGTGGGTATGCAATGAATTGCAGACATAAACCAGAAAACACCTCGACTGATGAGCCGTGCATGAGGTATTCTTTGATCAACTCAGCGCATGGACTAATCCGGTGTTGAACATTGGACTTTAAGTTTTAATCCAGGTAATTCAGGAACGGCATAAACATGCGCTTTGCATTTGGTTTTGTTGTCAGTCTATCAATCTTCATGCCGACGATATCCATCGTCCAGGCAGATACCGCTGTACCGATGCAGGCCGCACCAGCAGTAATGAAAAAAAGTGGGCCGGACTGGTCCAGCCCTGCCTTGGCACTGTTAAAGAAAAAAGATTTTCAGGGGCTGCTGGAACTCACCCGCCAATGGGTTGGAAGCGAGCCAGAAAACGCTTTTTCCTGGCTCATCCTGGGTGTAGCCCACGACAATCTCAAACAAAATGACCAAGCAGTTCATGCCTACCGTGAGGCGTTACGCATCCAACCGGGAAACGTCAGCGCCTGGTATAGCCTGGGGGTTACCTACGGCAAACTCAAACAGTACGACCAGGTGATTTATGCCTTGCGCGAGGCGTTGCGCATTCAGTCAGAAAACGCCAGTGTCTGGTACAACCTGGGGCTTGCTTACAATAACCTCAAGCAATATGACCAGGCGGTTCATGCCTACCGCGAGGCGTTGCGTATTCAACCTGAGTATGCCGATGCCTGGCATGACCTGGGCCTCGCCTACCACGACTCCAGCCAATACGATCAGGCGATTCAGGCATACCGCGAGGTGATCCGTATCGACCCAGAGGATGCCAGAGCCTGGCATAATCTGGGACTTGCCTACAATGGCCTCAGTCAGCATGATAATGCCATTCAGGCATACCGCGAAGCACTGCGCATCGAACCGGAGAATGCTAGTACTTGGAATAATCTGGGGCTTGCCTACAACGGCTTCAAACAGCATGATCAAGCGGTTTTTGCCCTGCGGGAGGCGCTGCGCATTCAGCCGGAGTATGCCGATGCCTGGTATAACCTTGGCATTGCTCATGGCAAACTCAAACAACACGAGCAGGCGGTTCGAGTTTACCAGGAGGCATTACGCATCCGGCCAGAATATGTCAATGCCTGGTATAACCTCGGTCTTGCCTACCACAACATCAAGCAGCATGATCAGGCGATTCAGGCCTACCGTGAAACACTACGTATTCAGCCGCAGTATGCCAACGCTTGGTACAACCTAGGCCTGGCTTACATCGACTTCAACCAATACAGCCAAGCGATTCAGGCCTATCGCGAGGCGCTGCGCATTCAGCCGCAGTCTGCCGACTCCTGGTATAACCTTGGTATTGCCCACGGTGAGCTCCAGCAATATGAACAGTCGATTCAGGCCTACCGCGAGGCGCTACGCATTCAACCAGAGGATGTTGACGCCCGGTATAACGTGGGAGTTGCTTTCAGCAAACTCAAACAGCATGATCAGACGATTCAAGCCTACCGTGAGGTATTACGCATCCAGCCACGGCATGCCGATGCCTGGTATAACCTGGGTGTTGCCTACATTGACTTTAACCAATATGACCAAGCGATTCAGGCCTGCCGCGAGGCGCTGCGTATCGATCCAGCAAATGCCGACGCATGGAACAACCTGGGTGTTGCCTATTTTTTCCAGGGCCAACACGACAAAGTGCGGGAGGTTTATTTGACTTTGAACAGACTGAATCCGGCAATGGCGGATAAGTATTCTCGCGCGCTGATACGAACGCCAAGTGTGAATCACCTTAATATGCCAGATGCTAACCAACTGCAGGAACAAAAACCGCAACGTTCACATAAACGGCGCAGGGCACGAGCACTGACGGAAGAAGGTCAGCCTGATGTGACTGTCAGGCGCTTCTTGGGGCGAACATAATAATTGCCATGCCAAGCAATGCCACCAATGAGCCAACTATATCCCATGTTGTGGGACGAATGCCATCAACCGACCATAACCACAGAATCGCAAAACCTACATATACCCCGCCATATGCCGCATAAACACGGCCTGCGGCAGATGGATGCAGGGATAATAGCCATGCGAAAAGTGCCAATGAGCAGGCGGCAGGGATAAGCAACCAGATGCTCTTACCCTGTCTGAGCCAAAGATACGGAAGATAGCAGCCAATAATTTCAGCAATTGCGGTGATGCTAAAAAGGAAGAATGTTTTAATGACTTCCAAGTCTGTCTCCGTGAGTGATTCTGATACTTGGCGTTCCTGACAGCAGTGCAACTTAAATGTAGGAGTGGCACATATTTGAGTTGTAAGGAAACATTTTTATAAAAAAATATTATGACAGAATTCGAATTATTTGAGATGGATTATCTGGGTTCAAGAATGATCAGGCTATTTCGGACACATATAACGTGAAACCCATGAAATCAGACAGAATTACCGGAATTACTATCACCATGTTATTGGCAGTTGGCTCCATCGCAGTCGTGCCCGGCATGGGCCACGCGTCACAAAATAATCCCATTCCAATTCAGCAACCCATTGTTATGAAGAATTTCAAGAAACCAGATGTAGCGGAGTTAATGAAAAAATTATCCGCCGAACAGTTTGCGGTCACGCAGCAATGTAGCACCGAACCACCTTTCCGCAATGCATATTGGGATAACCACAAGCCGGGACTTTACGTGGACCTGGTATCAGGTGAGCCGCTATTCAGTTCGCTGGATAAGTTTGATTCCGGCACTGGTTGGCCAAGTTTCACTCGCCCGCTCGCTGGTGCGGAGATCGTGGAAAAACAGGACCGTGAGCTAGGCATGGTACGCACAGAAGTGCGATCGAAACATGCGGATTCGCATCTGGGCCACGTGTTCAACGATGGCCCTGGGCCGACACGGCTGCGCTACTGTATTAATTCAGCATCCCTACGTTTCATCCCGCTGGAAGAGATGGCAGCAAAGGGTTACGGGGCTTATCTGCAAGCATTCGTGAAGGCTGGATTAATCAAGGCGGGTACAGGCACGACCACGCAGGATGCGAATCCTTCTACGCTGAAGCGTTAAGGATCTTCTTTGACCCTCTGAACAAATCCTGCGTTGGCACGACGATGGCATAAATCGGTCAGCCGGGAAAATCAACCAAACGACTGTTCATGCGTCTGAGTGTTTCTTCTCTGCCGAGCAGTTCCAGTATTGCGTCGATTGAAGGTGTCTGCGCCTCGCCTGTCACCATCACCCGCAGCGGCATCGCCACCTTGGGTAGCTTCAGGCCATGAGCAGTAGCCGTGGTTTTGATAGCATCATGGATGATATGACGATCCCATTCCACCGTGGCAAGTTTTCCCATCAAATCAATTATCGCCGGCTTTGCCTCGCTACTGAAATGCAAGGCTTTGAGTTCAGCGGCAGGTTCCAGCGGGCGAAAGAAATATACCGCAGCATCAGCCAATTCTGCCGTAGTGTTGACCCGCTCTTTGAGTAGATTTATCACCTTGAGCAAATCCGGGCCAGCTGCAGCATTGCAACCATCCGCCTCAAGGAATGGCGTTACCAGCTTCGCCAAGCGCGAATTATCTGTCGTTTTTAGATACTGCTGATTAAGCCAGCTCAATTTTTCCGGATTAAACTTCGCCGGCGCGCAGTTGATGGACGCCAGATCAAACCACTCAACCAGTTGTTCGCGACTGAAGATTTCCTCATCACCATGCGACCAACCGAGCCGCGCCAAGTAATTTACCAGCGCCTCTGGCAAATAGCCGTCATCGTGGTACTGCATCACTGAAACCGCGCCGTGGCGTTTAGACAAGCGTTCGCCATCGGTTCCCAGTATCATCGGAACATGCGCGTATTGTGGCAGTGCTGCTCCCAGCGCCTTGAGAATATTGATCTGGCGCGGCGTGTTGTTGACATGATCATCACCGCGAATCACATGGCTGATATTCATATCGAGATCGTCAATCACCACACCAAAGTTGTAAGTCGGCACCCCGTCGGCACGCAGCAGCACCAGGTCATCGAGCTCACTGTTGGACACGACGATGCGCCCTTTGACCAGATCGTTGAACGCTACCCCTCCATCAGCGGGATTTTTCAGCCGCACCACCGGCTTTACTCCAGCCGGAGGAGTTTGTTTGGAGTCGCGCCAGCGTCCATCGTATCTGGGTTTCAGCCCGGCAGCACGTTGCTGCTCGCGCATCACCTCTAGCTCCTCCTTGCTGGCATAGCAGTAATACGCCCTGTCTGTACGCAGCAACTGCTCCGCCAACTCGTGATAGCGCGCCAATCGATGCATCTGGTAGAACGGCCCTTCATCGTAGTCCAACCCCAGCCATGCCATGCCGTCGAGAATTGCCTGGGTAGATTGCACAGTAGAGCGCTCAAGATCGGTATCTTCAATCCGCAGGATGAATTTTCCGCCGTGCCTGCGGGCGTAGGCCCAGGAAAACAGCGCGGTGCGTGCCCCGCCGATATGGAGATAGCCAGTGGGACTGGGAGCAAAACGGGTACGAATCATGATAGGAGTACCAATTATGGCGAGTTACAGGAATGCGCCATTTTACGCGATCCCGACGGGCGATGCCGGTGCATCGTAGCCTGTCATGCCGCTGCCGCCAGATGCTGGCGCGTTGACCGGGAGCTGGGATTCATGCTCTAATTGCACCTCACTTTTGGGCGGTTAACTCAGCGGTAGAGTGCCACCTTCACACGGTGGAAGCCACTGGTTCGATCCCAGTACCGCCCACCAACAGACAGTCCAAAGAAGTCCCAGCAAGGCCAGAGCACCTAATAAATACAAGAGTTCTGGCCTTTTTCACATCCGCCCACAGCACCAGTTATGACGCGGCTTCCCGGTTTCGCACGAAAGGCAACAGATACCCAAAACGCTTATTCGGTGGATTTTCCTCTCTCTGCTCTCTGCGCTTTCCGTTCCCTGTTTCTATGACAGGCGACCTTCGCGCGACCCCATATCAGCTTCTCTCGTGGGCAGATTTTTTTAGGCTCTGGCAAAAAACCGCAGCTTTGCCTTTAATCTCTTTCGGTAATTTATTGATTGGTAGGTGGAGCTGAGGTAGCGTACTCAATACCAGAAGATTTCAGTGTCGGCTCAATTGTGCTGTCACTGCTCCGGCCTTAAAGTTCTGGTGAGTTCCATGAGTTGCTGCATAAGCACCCTCTTCTGCTCGCCTAACTCGTTGTAGCGCGAATATAAGCGGTTAAGGTCGAGAGTGTATTGCTGAATGCGTTCTTGTCGCTCCCGTTGTGACCGAGTCTTCTCGTCATAGTTTTGAGACGAATTGTCTATCAATCCACTCGTAGCATAAGGACTCTGCATAGCCGTCGAAGGAGTCTGCATTGCCTGCGGAAAACTCTCCTGCATTTCGTTTCGCCGCAATTCCTGCATCATCTGAAATTGCTGGTACGTGGCCTGTTGCTCCTGCTGCACCTGGTTCAATACCATTTCCAGTTGCGCCACTCTCGGATCGGGTGCTGGATAAGAAATTCTCGGATAAGGGTCTGGAACAGTCTGCGCCAGAGCTGAAGCTATCACACTTGAACTCAATAGAATCAGGGCAAGAATTATTGGTTTCATGACTTCTCCTGCGGCGGTTGCCGAGTGGCTATTCTGGGTGGTTGATCTGAGGAACCACTGAAATTATCTTTTCCAGCATAGCCCAGCGACATCATTATTTCACTTGGGCACTCCAGTTTTGCCAGTGGCCAGTTAAGTCCTTGAGGTTCGTATATCCCTTCTCAACCAGAATTTTCTCGGCAATGCCAGCACGCCTCCCACTCTGGCAGTACACAATTATCTCACTGGATTTATCTCCCGGTATTTCGCCAAGTCGACGCTCTAGTTCATCATAGGGTATATTCAATGCACCCTTAATGTGGCCTGATGAGTATTCACGAGGCGTACGAACATCAAGGATAACGGGTGCTTTGGATTCATCTATTCTTTTAGAAAGTTCAGAGAAGGTGATTGCTCCTACCAGAGACGTCTCTGCATAGCTCGAAACGCCGAATAGCAATAACAGAACAAGCAGGAGTGTTCGTGGGAAGAAGATCGATTTGTTTGTCATGATAACTCTCCATCCCATAACCGCTTGATCGTTTCCATCGGTGAAGCACCCAGAACGGGTGATGCGATGTTACCCAGAAACCGGGTACGCACCTCATGAAACAGCACGGGGCATTTGTAACGTTCCAGCATGGCTATGACCTCGGTGTCACTCGCACCAGTCAGTTTTGATTTACTCAAAGCGCTCACCCCATCTCAATGACTCTTGCCACGTCACCATGGCACTCGGAACACGAACCGGCCAGCAACAAGTCGCCTGCCTTGACGACCCCTGAAAAATCGGTAATCGTCACTCCATGACGGCATCTTCCACACCAGACATTGAAGAGCAGTAGCTTCTTACCATGGCTGGGGATGGCTGGGGATGGCTGCCCACAGCTTGGTCGCTGGTTCGGTGAATTTAGGAATAGTTTCGATAGTCATCGATGTATCACCTTGAGTATTAGTACCACACTCGCGAAAATTATCGTAATCGCGTTGCCGATAATAATTGGCCAACTGCCCAGCATGACACCATATACCAGCCACATAGCCACCCCCACCGTGAAGAGGCTGTACATCGGCAGCGATACGCCGGAAAGATCGCGGGTTTGCCAGGACTTTAGCGCCTGGGGAACAAATGCCACAGTCGTCAGGATGGCAGCCCCGTAACCAACGAGGTTATGAAGATCGAGTGGCATGTGGGGATGATACGTGCGGTTTACATCCTGAAGCAATTTTCACTTGCAGCGGCATAATACCATCTGTTCCTCTTTGCGATCGGCTAGCCCCGCCACATCGGGCAGAAATACATCAACTCTGCTGGGCACAGACAACGGCATACCAAGATTAAGCAATAGTATTTTACCGGCAGCATTCAGTTCGATACAGTTGCCGCCGATCTCTTGTGCGCCCCGATGTATGCGGAATTTTATCAAACCGGGAGTTTTATCGTCTTTCAGTCGTTTCAGAAATGACGAATGGCGTTCTCACGAAAGCTCAAATCTGGCCAGACCCAACATCTCAGTCGCTGCACACAACCGATGGTCGAGACTGGCGATTTTAGCACCCAAGCGGCGAGCGATTGCCAGATGCAGTGCGTCCCCTGCACGCAGGGCAGTAGGCGATTCGATAAACACTGCTGCGGTACGAAAATCTGCCGGATCAATTTCTACCGTGACAAAGTGCATGGATGCAAAGCGCTGAAAATTGGCGATTGCCTGCTGGCGTGTCTCGGCATCAATGGCACCTGTCCGCTGTTTGATGCCGCCGATGCTGGCCATCTCGGTTAAAGTCCAAGCCGAAATCATCAGCTTCGCTTTACGCTGGCTTTCGAGTCGAGCCACAAGTTTGGCCGCACCTGGTTCTCGAAAAAAGATCGCGCCCAACACCGAAGTGTCGAGGTAGATCACAGTAGATCCTGTTCGCGCATTTCTGCAACGGTCGGCCCCGACGTCGGCGGTGCAGACACCCAATTGTGCAAGTCAGACCAGTCGAAGCCCCCTGATCGAGGCTCGGGAACGAGACGCGCCACAGGCTTTCCCCGGCGAGTGATGACTATACCCTGGCCTGCTTCAACTTCGGCGAGCAAGGCGGATAGATGCGATTTGGCATCCGCTACAGTGGCAGTTTTCATTGATTCAGTCTCCTTGAAATAGTCAACTCAAAGGATATTTTTCATCAAAATGGTCATTTTGTAAAGAATTATTGCGCCGAATGACCCTTCATGTCGTTTTCTCCTTATCAGCTTCAAAAAATGCCCACGCGATACGGTAATCTGCTTCGCGGCTGGCGAGGGCGAAAGGTGCAATGACGCGGAACGGTCATTCCATTCCAGGAAGTTGCAACACAGCCATGTGCCGCAAAGACCGTGTAATCCGCCCCGTAGCGAACTCAATTTGATTGATATGTAAGGAAACATTCTTGTGAATAACGAAGTATGTGACGAAATCAGGATTTTTAGAGGTGCCCGTAAATCAAAACAATGATAGCTTTTCACCATGACCTGCTACGGCGGGTTCTTATTTTCTCCCTGGGAATACATGACTGAGTTATGCTGGTGGCAAGGCCATGCATAATCAGACACTGAGTGTTCACCACTACACACGGCATCATGCATCACAACATCACCATAATTTCTCAACGTTGGGTCACTGCTGCATGCATGTGCTGCCTGCTTGGTGTCGGCATCGCAACCGCAGCGCCTATCGATGATGCAGCGGCAGCTTACCGCAAAGGTGACTACGCACAAGCCATCAAGATATTCAGGCCGCTAGCTGCTCAAGGGCATGCAAGCGCGCAATTTAACCTTGGCGTAATGTATGTCAGTGGGTTGGGCGTAACCCGGAATTTCCAGGAGGCTGTGAAGTGGTTCCGTTTGGCTGCGTTGCAAGGACATACAGTTGCACAATTTAACCTTGGGATGATGTATGTCAATGGCGAAGGCATAACCCGGAATTATCCGGAAGCCGTGAAGTGGTTCCACCTCGCAGCAACACAGGGGAATGCAAATGCGCAATTTAGCCTGGGTGTGATTTATCACACTGGCGAAGGCGTAACCCAGAATTATCTGGAAGCCCTGAAGTGGTATCGTCTGGTTGCAGCGCAAGGACATGCAGATGCGCAATTTAGCCTTGGCGAAATGTATGCCACTGGCCAAGGCACCACCAAAGATGATCAGGAAGCGCTGAAGTGGTATCGCCTGGCAGCAGCACAGGGGAATACAAATGCACAATTTAGTCTGGGTGAGATGTATGCCAATGGCCGAGGCGTTGCTCTGGATTATCAGGAAGCCCTGAAGTGGTTCCGCCTGGCTGCAGCACAGGGGGATGCAGCTGCTCAATTTAGCCTGGGTGAGATATATACCAATGGCCGAGGCGTAACCCGAAATTATCGGGAAGCATTGAAGTGGCTTCGCCTGGCTGCCGCGCAGGGGATTGAGCCTGCCAAGAAAGCCCTGAAACATCCTGAAATGGTTGAGGCGGCGAAATTGGAATAATGACGACAAAGGAGTTGAACTATCATGACTGCATATTCTGGCCGCACATTCTCGACAACTGGCGCGGACTGTGGACAGATGCTAATCAACTGCCACATCGGGAGTGGTATAAACCAAGGCAAGGATCATGGCATGCACGGCAACGGTCACGCTGCGATTGGTCATAGTCAGCATTAAATTAATGCCGGATAATTGTTGTTGAGTCATTGCACCAGTCAAGCTATATTCTGCTTTCAATTTCCATCTAACGGAGGATGTCATGACTTTACGTTTAGGCGATACTGCACCTGATTTTGAGCAAGATTCCACGATTGGCAGGATCAAATTTCATGAATGGGCAAGTGATTCCTGGGTGGTGCTGTTTTCGCACCCCGCCGATTTCACACCAGTATGCACGACGGAACTCGGCTTAACCGCGAAACTCAAGCCTGAGTTTGACAGGCGCAACGTTAAAGCAATTGCTTTGTCGGTTGATCCGGTAGACAAACACTCGGGATGGATCAAGGACATTGAGGAAACACAAAACACGGTGGTCGGTTTTCCCATCATCGCGGATGTGGACAAGAAGGTATCGACCTTATACGACATGATTCACCCGAATCAGTCGGAGACCATGACAGTACGCTCGCTGTTCGTTATCGATCCGAGAAAGAAGGTACGTCTGATCATTACCTACCCAATGAGCACCGGGCGTAATTTTGTCGAGGTGCTGCGTGTTATTGATGCGCTGCAACTGACCGATAATTATTCGGTTGCGACACCGGGCAACTGGTGCGATGGTGATGACGTAATCATCCCGCTGACGATACAGGACGAGGCGGTCATCAAACAGAAGTTCCCAAAGGGCTATGTCGCGCCGCGTCCGTATCTGCGCATCACGCCACAGCCGAATAAATAGCTGACTGTCATACGGCGCCGGAAGTGCCAAAATTCTGTGAGCGCTTCTTATTGGTACACGAAGCTGACCATCCTATTCACAAAAAGAGTTTCCGGTTTGGCGTCTGAGGCGGCCTATATCAGTTAGCCGGATGTGCTTGCTATTGACATCGATGAGTCCGTCTTCCTGCAGCCTGGAGAGCGCGCGACTGACGGTTTCCAGCTTCAATCCCAAATAGCTCCCGATTTCTTCGCGCGTCATGCGCAGATTAAAATCCAAGGGAGAGTAGCCTCGCTTGGCAAAGCGGTATGAAAGATTGAGCAGAAAAGTAGCCAGGCGCTCCCCCGCTTTCATGCCGCCAAGCAGCAGCATCCCACGATCGTGCACGATTTCACGGCTCATGATTTTGTGGAGATGATGCATTAGCGACGGAATAGTACGGCCAATCTCTTCCAGCTTGACGAAAGGGATCTCACATACCTCGCTATCTTCCAATGCCACTGCATTGCAAGTGTGCATATCCGTGCTGATGGCATCCAGCCCCAGCACTTCTCCTGTCATATGAAAGCCGGTAACCTGTTCACGCCCGTCTTCTTGCAGCACATAAGTCTTGAAGAAACCGCTGCGAACTGCATATAGCGAGTGAAAATCCAAACCAGCACGATGCAAATGTTCACCGCGCCGGATTCTATGCCGCTGGTTGAGCAAGTGATCGAGAGCCTTTATTTCCTGCTCGTCAAGCCCCACTGGCAAACATAATTCTCGCAAGCCGCAAGAAGAACAGCTGGCTTTGATGCTGGATATATTAAAATTTTTTGGCATCAGAGAGTCTGGGGTCACGGAATTTTCCCTTTCTGGATATGAATAGCGGAAATAGCGATCTATTTTGATTTAAATCAAAACAGAGTGCAACCATTACAGACATCATTGCTATCCGTAACACCACAAAAAGAGTGGATGTTCTATTTATGGAGACTAGATTATGAGATTCGCACCCCTTGCCGCCGCTCTATTGGTACTGACTTTGACCGCCTGCGGCAGACCGACAGCACCAGAACCCCCCGATGCCTCATCATACGGGACTGTCATTAAACAGGATCACCATATCCCCGAGAAAGACAGGGATCCAAACCAGAAGCCTTGATGTAGCTGCAGTGTTTATGCGCTGACGTGCTAATTTGGATTTTCTGAATCCACATTTTTCCAGTACTTGGGGTCATTCTTCAATAATGTTCCCCTTATCTACCGCAGTCGCGTCAGCGTAAAGATCACTCCCCGGCTCGAACCAGGCAAGTTTCTGATGCAGCTTTACCACTTCGCCGACGATGATGAGGGTGGGAGGGGTCAGATTGGCATGGACAGTCAGATCGGGCAGCGTTTCCAGCGAACCCACCAGCACCCGCTGTTGGTGGGTAGTGCCCTGTTGCACAATGGCAGCAGGCATTGTGGCCGGTAGGCCGTGTGCGATCAACTGCCGACATAGCACCGGCAGTCCCAGCAGCCCCATATAAATTACAATGGTTTGATGTGGCCGCGCCAGCGCCGTCCAATCCAGATCCACGCTGCCGTCCTTGAGGTGGCCGGTAACGAAGATGCACGACTGTGCATAATCCCGGTGGGTGAGTGGAATGCCGGCATAGGACGCCACCCCGGAAGCTGCCGTGATGCCGGGAACTACCTGAAACGGGATGCCATGACCAGACAGTGTTTCAATTTCTTCACCGCCGCGACCGAATATGAAAGGATCGCCACCTTTCAGCCGCAACACGCGCTTACCCTCTTTCGCCAGTCGTACCAGTAAATCATTGATGGATTCCTGTGACATGGTGTGATTACTGCGTTCCTTACCCGCATAAATGCGCGATGCATCCCGGCGTACCATGTCGAGTATCGCAGGTGAAACCAAGCGGTCATACACCACCACGTCTGCCTGTTGCATCAGGCGCATTGCCCGGAAAGTCAGCAAGTCGGGATTGCCCGGCCCGGCGCCCACCAGATAAACCTCTCCCTGTGGCGCATCGTCGGCTTCGCTTTGCAGCGAACGCTCCAGATAATCCTGTGCCGCCTGATCCTTTCCAGCAAACACCATTTCGGCGAATGGCCCTTGCAATTCTCTTTCCCAAAACATGCGTCGCTTTTCCGGGTGAGAAAAATGCAGTTTCACCCGCTCACGCAAATTGGCAGCATAAGTCGCCAGGCGTCCATATGCTTCTGGGATTATGGTTTCCAGACGTGCCCGCAACAACCTTGCCAGCACCGGTGATGTTCCGCCGCTCGAAACCGCGATTAAAATGGGAGAGCGATCGACAATGGAAGGCATGATGAAGGAGCATAAATCAGGATTGTCCACCACGTTGACCGGAATGCGCAGCTTCCCGGCAGCCCCGGAAACCTGCTGATTGACCGAACGGTCATCGGTGGCAGCAATTACCAGCACGGCATCATCAAGATGATCAGGATGAAAAGCCTCGACACGATGCACGATGTCTCCCCGGCGCAGTTGCTCACTGAGCTCCGTACCAAGCTCCGGAGAAATCACCGTGACGCGAGCGCCCGCCCGCAGCAGCAGAGCGACCTTGCGCGCAGCCACTTCCCCGCCGCCAACTACCAGGCAGTTGCGGTTCTTTATGTTGACAAAAATTGGCAGAAAATCCATCGGTCCTGTTTGTATCGTGGTGGATGGGCATTCGCCTCGCTCTGCCTGGAGATATCCTGGAAGGAGCTGATCAGACAGCTACGAGGGACATAATTTGATCCCTGACGGGATGGTAAAGTATGATGCTGCCGGTCGCAATGATACTGCATAAGAGGCACATCGGCTCCCTGCCCTGTTTTTAACAATCCATGTACAGCTGCGCTTGATTAACTCAAGGATGCTCTGAATAAATGCAGAAAATACCACTCATCATCCTCACCGGCTTCCTTGGAAGCGGCAAGACCACGCTGCTCAACAACCTGCTGAAGACGCCGCAACTTGCCGATAGCGCCGTACTGGTCAACGAGTTCGGCGCGATCGCACTTGATCACCACCTGATTGAAGCGGTACCGGAAAGTACCGTAGTGCTCGGTAATGGCTGCATCTGCTGCGCCATGCGCGGTGAGCTTTCCGGTGCGCTGCGCACACTGTTCTGGCAGCGGCAGGACAAGAAAATACCGAACTTCAAACGTGTGATTATCGAAACTACCGGCTTGGCCGATCCTGCGCCCATTCTATACGAACTGCTGAATCACCCGACCATCCTGCAACATTACATTGTTGCCGGTGTCATTACCTGTGTCGATGGCGTTTTCGGTGCAAAGCAACTGGAACAGCAGCCCGAGTCGCTGAAGCAGGCGGTGGTTGCAGACCAGTTATTGATCACCAAGACCGATCTGGCAAATGCCGAACAATTTACGGCTTTGACCGAACAATTGCGGGCACTCAATCCGATCGCCACCATCCATCCTATCGCGAATGGTAATGTCGATCCGGAAATTTTTCTCAAAGTCATGACCCATCACTCACCAGACGAGAGCGCTGAAGCACCGCGCTGGCAGAAACCTGATACTTATCGACCGATTCAAATCGACCCAGATCTGCCCATGCATCTGCGCCGGCCCACTGTCAGCAACAGTAACCAGCATGAGCGCATTCATTCATTCTGCCTGACATTTGAGCAGCCGCTTCCCCGTCTTGGACTGCTCACCGCATTGCAAATGCTGGCCAGCATGCACGGCGAGCACATTCTGCGACTAAAAGGCATCGTCCATTTCGATGATGACGATAAACCACATGTCATTCACGGTATCCAGCATATGCTATTTCCGATCGAGACACTGCAGCGTTGGCCGCAAGGATTGTCCGGTACCCAGCTGGTTTTTATCGTAGAGAGACTGGCTGTCGATACGATCACGGATATGCTGCAAAAGTTTATCAGCATGGATCGTGGTGACCGCAAAGCTGAATTGACGAGCTGGTTGATAAGCTGAAAACCACTCTGTTCGACAGTTAAGTGAGTTCCGCTTCGCTCACTTCATCTGTAATAGATTCGACTTGATCTGACAGGAAATGTCAGAATTAATTTCTGAAAACAGCACAGTTCTGCCGGTCGAAATGGTCGGTTTTCGACACGAAACTGCCGGTCGTGTTTTCGGAAAGTAGACGCCCAACAACGGCTGCATTCAGATTGGGGCAGTACGCGCAGCGGGCCGGACGTCACCTCAGCAACGCTTAGTTATAGGCGGCATTGCCAAAGTACCTAGCACGCATGTAGCTTATATACGACTCATCCATGCCATCCTTGTTGTTTAGTGATGAAAACAAGTCTTGGTAGGTATAAGCCTCAAATCGCAGACTGGCATCGACAAGGGCGCCAAAGCGCTGGATTTCTTGACCATGCGCTTCAGATTCCTCGCCCGGCCAATCCAAGTAGATATAGAAAAGCGAGAGCCGCTCGCCTAGCTGGGTGGCCAAGCCAAGTGCATGTTTTAGAAGCTGAGGGGCATCCAGATATCGAAAGGACTGTTCTCCCATATTGATGGACTCGGCTAGCTGTTGAGCATGGGGTAGTGACCGTAATTTCCAGAGCCCTTGCCCCACTGGAAAATACTTTGGTTTGAACGGAGCAATACTCTTTGATTTTGGGGTTAGCCACTCACTGAGCTTGCTTTCGATTCCTACAATATATCCATCGGCGAGTTCGAGCGTCACATCCAAATTTGGTGGAATACCGGTGAGCCCAGTAGAAAATTTCTCCTCAAACTTAATGTCGGTAATTTCCGAGGCCAGTCCAAGTGAGGCAGCCAAAATTGACGTGTCCTTGCCAACCCAACTGTCAAAAAAATTAACAGCTAAAGCGGACGAAGAATGCAGGGCTTTCATCTTGGCGGGTCGCGTCAGCGTATCTTGAAGCTCCGAACCGCTGCCATTTTCAAAAGCCTTTCTCGTGGTCTCGTTAAGCGGTTGAAACAAATTGGCTTCGACCGTATCCAGATACCCGCGTGCATCAGGCGTCAGCCCGACTGACTCAGCCCATTGACGTTGTTGGTACAGCAGTTGGGGTTTCGATGACATATGGGTTCCCTATCGTCCAACTTTATTATAGAGAGATAGCTTTGCGCCCTAACTCCGACATCTGCTCACTAACTCAGCATCGTGAATCTCGCTAAAACCAGCACTACGTATATAGGTCGACAGCATACACCCAGGGGCGCCTGACTGTCTGTTTTCGAGAAAAAACACCAATGACCGTTATTGGCACGTTTTTGCCTATGGCGAGAACTTTTAGTTTAGTTATACCGCGTGCCTGGGATCCGTGCTTGGGGTCACGAGTGTCTGGAAAGGTGTCAAGCAGCAGCGAGAGTTATTTCTGGCAATGCAGGCGTGGTTACGATGTCGGCGAAATCGAGCGTGACAAGGTCATTGTCGTGCGCGAAGCCAAAAACATAATCCCATGCGCGTGGCTCCAGATCGCGCAGACGTGCGTCGATGATCACGCAACGGACGCCGTTAATGAAAGCGGGGCGCACGTAAGAAGAATAACCGTGATAGCGGCAAGTGGAGGAATATGCACCGGATAATACCGTTGTGTCTGGGAGGAACACGACCACCGCGCCGCACAGACGTTCGGCCCAATCGCTGGGGCGAAAGGTCTTGCCGTTGCGACAAACGCCTTTGATCAGCAATTTGCTGACGGAAAGGCAGTCATGCGAGGGCGGATAAAAGGAGGGAGTATTATTAGCAGCACGGCAGTCCAGCTCGGGCCAACCGGAAAGCTGTTTGGCCACACGCCATTGATCAAGGTCTGATCGGACTATCAGGTATAACCGAGCTAACAGGTATATTGGGGCGGCCCATGCATCCCACTTCAGCGTTCCCGCTGTTTTCGCCATTCTGCACCCCCAACTTAAAGTCGGTCGGTTCTAAAACAAGGGCTTTAAGAAGCTAATTTCAGCCTTCAAAACAAAAGATCCCTATTTCAGAATTATGCTTGCATCCACACACTATTATATTGATCTATTGTGATTTTATTGTGATTCTACTGTGACATATTCGTGGTATTTCATGTCTGATTTTGGTATTTATTGAAATGAGTTCGTAAACTATTGCAAATAATTGGCGGGGAAGTCGCCGATTCGGAAAAACCTGATAAGGACAAAGGGTTCCCTATCTTTCTGCACGGTTCATTTTTCATGGCGCGGCTTATTTGCTATGATGCGTCTCTTGCTTTACGCAAACCATCCGCTTCATGCTCAATATCGACCTGCACTGCCATTCCACGGTTTCCGACGGTTTGCTGACGCCCACACAGCTGGTAGAGCACGCCGCCGCACGCGGGGTGGATGTGCTGGCACTGACCGACCACGATGATGTGGGCGGATTGGTGGAAGCTCGCCGTGCCGCTGAAGAAAAGAACATCACTTTCATTAATGGGGTGGAAATCTCCGTTAGTTGGCGCAGCCAGACATTGCATATTGTCGGTCTCGGTATAAACCCTGAATATCCCCCGCTGGTCGAGGGCCTGGCAGCCATTCGCAATGGTCGCACAGCGCGCGCGCGCAATATCGCCGCGCAACTCGATAAATCCGGCATCTACGGCAGCATGGAAGGGGCTTATGCTTATACCGGAGCGGGCGGCCTGATAGGCCGCACACACTTTGCCCGTTTCCTGGTTGAGCGGGGTTATGCCAAGGATGTAAAATCTGTATTCAAGAGATATCTGGTCAAAGGCAAGCCCGGCTACGCGCCGCATCAGTGGGCCTCATTAAGCGACGCAATGGGCTGGATATGCGGCAGCGGTGGCAGAGCGGTGATCGCTCACCCGGCACGCTACAAGCTGAGCAAGAGTGCGCTGGACGAGTTGTTGCTGGAATTCCGAGATCTAGGCGGATCAGCCATAGAGGTCATTACTGCCAGCCATACACCGGAACAATCTTTGCTGTTTGCACGCCATGCTCAGCGTCTAGGTTTGCTGGCTTCGCGAGGCTCGGATTTTCATGGCCCGGGTGAAAGCTATTTTGACCTGGGCCGAATGCCGGAATTGCCTGCCGGATGTACGCCCGTGTGGCATGACTGGAACGGAATGATATAGTGCAAATGGGAGCATGCTTCGCCCCTATAATTCAATCCTGATAACCAAAACCAAAAACTGCTTTTTACGTGGCTCAATTCTTTTCCATCCATACAGATAACCCACAGTCGCGCCTGATAAGGCAAGCAGCGGCGATCGTGCATACTGGTGGCGTGATCATTTATCCGACCGATTCCTGCTATGCACTTGGTTGCCAATTAGGTAACAAGGACACCATGACGCGCATTCGTGCCATCCGACAGGTGGATGAGCAACATCACTTCACGCTGGTGTGCCGGGATCTGGCTGAAATCTCACATTACGCCAAGGTCAACAATAGCCAATACCGGTTACTCAAGGCGAGTACGCCTGGCAGCTATACTTTCATACTCGAAGCCACACGCGAAGTGCCGCGCCGTTTGCAGCATCCCAAACGCAACACCATCGGCCTGCGAATTCCTGATCATCCCGTGGTGCGGGCACTGCTGGCGGAGTTAAATGAGCCGCTGTTGAGTTCTACCCTGATGTTGCCAGGAGACGAATTTCCTCTCAATGATGCCGAGGAAATCCGTGATCGCCTCGAACACCAGGTGGAGCTGGTATTGGACGGCGGTTCCTGTGGTTTGGAGATGACTACCGTGATTGACCTGACTGGCGATGTGCCGGAACTGGTTCGGCACGGCAAGGGCAGCCCCGTACCTTTCGGAATAGCGCATGGATAGCATCATTCAGGGCATCACCATTTGGGCGCTGCCGGTGATTCTTGCCATTACCCTGCATGAGGCTGCGCACGGCTATGTAGCCAAGTATTTCGGTGATCTCACTGCCTACAAGCAGGGACGTATCAGCCTGAATCCCATGCGACATATTGATCTGATGGGTACAGTCATCGTGCCGTTAGTTCTGTTCACCCTGAGCAAGCTGACAGTTGGCACGGGCTTTCTATTCGGCTGGGCCAAACCAGTGCCAGTAAATTTTGGCAACTTGCGCCGCCCTAAGTACGACATGCTGTGGGTGGCTGCTGCCGGACCAGGCGCAAACCTTTTCATGGCATTCCTTTGGGCGCTGCTGATTAAGCTTGGCCTCTCTCTGCCGGAGAGCGAACTGACCAGACCGATGATACTGATGGGTGAGGCGGGCATTGAAATTAATGTGATACTGATGGTGCTGAATTTGCTGCCGTTGCCGCCACTGGACGGAGGCCGTATGGCAGTAAGCCTGCTGCCCCACCGCATGGCGTACCATTTTGCACGAATCGAACCTTATGGTTTTATGATCCTGCTGTTACTATTGTTCACTGGCATGCTCGGCACTATTATTGGACCTTTTATTATGTTTACTATACAAATAGTGGTATCGCTTACCGGTCTGAAAGCTTGAAAATTATTTAATCATGAATTATTAAGGATAAGCAGCATGTTTACTGATCGCGTCTTGTCTGGAATGCGCCCCACTGGTAGATTGCATCTGGGACATTACCACGGTGTACTAAAAAACTGGGTGGAGTTACAGCACCAGTTTGAATGCCTATTTTTTGTTGCCGATTGGCATGCGCTCACCACGCATTACGATACGCCAGAAATCATTGAGCAGAATGTCTGGGACATGGTGATCGACTGGCTTGCCGCCGGGGTGGATCCGGCACAGGCAACCCTGTTCATCCAGTCACGGGTGCCTGTACATGCCGAGCTGCATGTGCTGCTTTCCATGATTACACCGCTGGGTTGGCTGGAGCGCGTCCCCTCTTACAAGGATCAGCAGGAAAAATTGAGCGAGAAGGATTTGAGCACTTATGGCTTTCTCGGGTATCCGTTACTACAGAGCTCGGATATCCTCATTTACCGCGCCAATCGTGTGCCAGTGGGTGAAGATCAGGCGCCGCATATCGAATTCACCCGCGAAATCACGCGCCGCTTCAATCACATTTACGGCAAGGAAGCCGGATTCAAGGAAAAGGCTGAGTCGGCGATAAAGAAACTGGGTTCCAAAAAATCCAGAGCCTATCGCGAATTGCGTAATCGCTACCAGGAACAGGGGGACGATGGGGCGCTGGCAGCGGCAAAATCGTTACTGGATGAGCAGCAGAACCTGAGCATGGGTGATCGGGAGCGATTATTCGGCTATCTTGAAGGTGGCGGCAAAATGATTCTATCCGAACCAGAAGCGATGTTTACTCATGCGGCAAAGATGCCAGGATTGGATGGTCAAAAAATGTCCAAATCCTATAACAATACTATCGATTTACGGGAAGATCCGGATAGCGTCACAAAGAAGATCCGTACCATGCCGACTGATCCGGCGCGCGTCCGGCGTAGTGATCCGGGCGATCCGACCAAGTGTCCAGTGTGGCAATTTCATCTGGTCTATTCAAATGACAAGATGCAGGACTGGGTACAACAGAGCTGCAAGAGTGCGGGCATAGGTTGTCTGGAATGCAAGCAGCCAATAATCGAGGCGGTGTTGGCGGAGCAGAAACCCATGCATGAGCGTGCCAGAATGTATGAGGAAGATCCAACGCTAATACGTAACATCATCGCCGACGGCTGTGAGAAAGCCGATAAACTGGCGCAGGAAACTATGCGTGATGTGCGGGATGCGATGGGACTAAATTATTCTTAATGCATGTCTGCTGAAATGGAAAATCAAGGCTGAGTTCAATACAATTAATCTTGAATAATAAGATACTTCCACTTTGGAATGAATATGTTGCTCAATCCTGCCACCACTGGCCCAGTTGCAAGAATCCACGGTGAGCCACTGCTGGAACTGCCACGGGATCTGTACATCCCACCAGATGCGCTGGAGGTGTTTCTCGATACTTTCCAAGGGCCACTGGATTTGCTGCTTTACCTCATTCGCAGGCATAACCTGGAAGTACTGGATATCCCGATGGCAGAACTCACGCGGCAATACATGACCTACGTGGAGATGATGCGCGCCAATCAACTGGAACTGGCAGCAGAATACCTGCTGATGGCCGCTCTCCTGATTGAAATCAAGTCGCGTATGCTGCTGCCGCGCCCCACTAGCAAAGCTAACGAAGATCTCGATCCACGCACCGAACTGGTACGCCGCCTACTCGAGTACGAGCAGATGAAACTCGCTGCGCTACGTCTTAACGAATTGCCTCAGGCAGAACGGAATTTTGCGCTGGCACATGCATGGATTGAACAGACAACAGTAAATCGTCTGCCTGAAGTCAGCGTAAATGATTTGCGTAACGCCTGGCTTACACTGGTGGCCCGTGCCCAGGTCAATCGCCATCATCGTGTTACCCGCGAAGAACTTTCAGTACGTGCACACATGAGCCGCATCTTGCGTTATCTACAGGGGCGCGAGTTCGTTGAATTCCAGGAATTATTCAGCTCCACTGCCGGGGTGGCGGAAATCGTGGTGACTTTTCTTGCATTATTGGAGCTCTCCAGGGAGGCCCTGGTGGAGCTAACCCAATCTCAAACCTTTGGAACTATTTATGTCAGATCAATCAGTTTCCTCACTGTCACCTAGCTCACCTGCTCCACCTGATCCTGACGAGATCAAGAGGATTCTGGAGGCTGCAATACTCACCAGCCTGGATCCGTTGCCGCTGTCGGAATTGAAGAAACTATTTGACGAAGAACTGGGCACTGAAGTTCTACGCAGATTACTGGAAGAGTTGCGCGAAGACTGGTCAGGGAAAGGAGTGGATCTGGTAAATGTCGCCAGCGGCTGGCGTTTCCACAGCAAACCGGAAATGCAGCAATTTCTTGATCGGCTCAATCCGCAAAAACCGCCACGCTACTCACGTGCAGTACTGGAAACCCTTGCTATTATTGCTTACCGTCAGCCAGTGACACGTGGCGACATTGAAGAAATTCGTGGTGTGACGGTCTCCAGCCCTGTGCTCAGAACTCTCGAAGCACGTGACTGGATAGAAATTATCGGGCATCGCGACGTTCCTGGCCGACCAGCTCTGTACGCTACTACCAGAAACTTCCTTAATGATCTTAATCTGCGTTCCGTGGAAGAATTGCCGGTGCTGGAAGACTTGGGTTCGTTGATTGAGCCACGAGGAAGTATGGACTTACTTCCGACCCCACAATCCATTACTACCGAAGGCAATGCCGAGATAATATTACCGGTTCTGCAAACATCTTTACAAGCAGAACCGGGTCTAGCTACAACCAGACTTCCGATACAGCAAGAGAAGACAGTTAACTAATTTATGAACGGGGGTAGTCATATGCGAGCAATTCTGGTGGCAAATCCTAAAGGTGGCTGCGGTAAAACCACGCTGGCGACCAATCTGGCCGGTTATCTGGCCGGACAAAACCAGCGAGTCATTATGTGGGATCTGGATCGACAAAAATCGACATCGGGCTGGCTCGAGCTACGTCCTGCCGAATTACCAGCCATCACCAGGCTAGATGCAGAGCGTGATGAAATTCATCCGGAAATTCCGGAAAACTATGATTGGCTAGTGATGGATTCTCCGGCGGGAATGCACGGCAAGAATCTTTCTCACGCATTGAAGCTTGCACACAAAGTTATTGTGCCGGTGCAACCATCGGTATTCGACATGGCTGCCACGCGGGATTTTTTGGATCGGCTGGTAGAAGAAAAGATCGTGCGGAAGCACAAAACTTATATCAGCATTATCGGTATGCGCGTAGATCCACGTACCCACGCTTCATCTACTTTGGAGCAGTTTCTCAAACAATATGATCTTCCCGTTCTCACCTATCTGCGCGATACCATGGTGTACGTCAATGCTGCTTTTAATGGTAAGAGCATTTTTGACCTGCCACATTACCAGGCTGAGCGTGACTTAGCACAGTGGCAGCCACTAAT
>VFJL01000048.1 GCA_009886095.1 Nitrosomonadales bacterium
CCGAGACTCGTCTCTGTGGCCCTATTCCGCGCCTTGGGTCTTGCGACTTATAGCGGCCGGCCATTAACCGGCATCCTGCTCTATGGAGCCCGGACTTTCCTCTCCCCGCTTTTCATTGCTGAAAAACAGGCAGCGACTGTCTAGCCAGCTTCGACGGAAATACTACCATCAAACCGAGCCGGAGAAAGATAAAATTCCGACACAAGGAATCGCAAGCATACTGACACGCACGTTTTTCTTGCACGAGCGATTCTCCGCCGATAGCGGGAAAGTTTTTGGAGCTTATGGGCACCTTATGCCAATTCTATAGATTCACGCTGCGTCCACCATCCACCGCGATGATCTGGCCGGTGATATAAGGCGCATCGGCAATCAGAAACAGCACCGTCCGCGCAATGTCGTCGGGTTCACCCGTGCGCTTGAGCAGCGTCTTGCTGATGATGTGCTGGCGGACTGCTACGTCCGCCCACTCGTCATTTTCCGGCCACAGAATGGGGCCTGGGGAAACGCCGTTCACCCTGATTTCAGGTGCAAGTTCCAGCGCCAGCGAGCGGGTAAGCGATGCCAGCCCACCTTTTGCAGAGCTGTAGATAACGTAATTTTTCAGCGGCCGCTCTGCATGAATGTCGACGATATTGACGATGCAACCGCGCTGTTGTCTGAGATGCGGCGCCGCCGCCTGGGACAGAAATAGCGGCGCTTTCAGATTGCTGCCGATGAGGTCGTCCCATGCTGCCTCGGTGACTCCTTCCAGCGGCGTGGAAAAGAAACTGGAAGCGTTATTAACCAGCGCATCTAATTGACCAAATTGCTGTATGGTCGCATCAACCAACCTCGGCATCTGGGTAATGTCGAGCAGGTCGGCTTGTGCCAATGCCACTGAGCCGGGACGGATTTGGTTGAGTTCAGTCTGCAACCCCTGCGCTTCCTCCAGCGACGAGCGATAATGCAGCATCAGGTTCGCGCCGCGCAGATGCAGCTTGCGGCAGATGGCTGCACCCACTCGTTTTGCTCCGGCGGTGACGAGTATCACTTTCCCTTGCATCGGTATCTCCTCTACACTTGCATATTTAGCAATTTTCACAATTTACCATAAAGGCGCTCCGGAGCCGATGCCGTCACTACCGATACCGAGCGCGGTCGCGCTCCAGCATAGTCACGCTGTGCAGGAATTAATCCGCGCTAACATCACTGCTGCTGGCGGCTGGATCTCGTTTGCACGTTATATGGAATTGGCGCTATATGCACCAGGCATGGGCTATTACAGCGGCGGGGCAGCTAAATTCGGTGGCATGGGGGATTTCATCACCGCGCCGGAAATTTCTCCGCTGTTCGGCAAAGCAGTGGCGCGGCAAGCGGTGCAGGTGCTTGAACTCATGGGTGAGGAGGGTGGTGACATTCTGGAGTTTGGCGCTGGCACCGGCAAACTCGCGCTCGATTTACTGCTGGAACTGGAAAAACTAGAACGCCTGCCAGAGCGTTATTTAATACTCGAAGTCAGCGCAGAATTGCGGCAGCGGCAGCGGGAATTATTCGAGAAACACGCGCCACATCTGGCGCCACGGGTTGATTGGCTGGAACATCTGCCCGCCGGATTCAACGGCCTGATGCTTGCCAATGAGGTACTTGATGCCATGCCGGTACATCTGGTGGTATGGCGCGATAGCGGTTTGTTCGAGCGCGGCGTGGTGTGGAATGGCACAGCATTCGAATGGAATGAACGCTCACTGGTTGACGGCGAGCTTTTCGCGATTGCACACGAACTCAATCTCCGAGTTGATCCTGGCAAAGACTACATCAGTGAAATCAATCTGGCCGCGCGCGGTTTCATGCGCAGCCTTGCGGGTGCTCTACAGCAGGGCGCGATAGTGTTGATCGACTATGGTTTTGGCCACAGTGAGTACTACCATCCACAGCGCGATCAGGGGACGCTGATGTGCCATTACCGTCACCATGCCCACGACGATCCGTTCTATCTGCCGGGTTTGCAGGATATCACCAGCCATGTGGATTTCAGTGCGGTCGCCAGAGCGGCGATAGATGCGGGACTGGAATTGCGGGGCTATACCACCCAGGCGCATTTCCTCATTAACTGCGGCATCACTGAAATTCTGGCGCAAACCCCGGCGGAAAATACAGGTGTCTTTCTGCCGTTGGCGAATCAGTTGCAAAAACTGGTGAGTCCCGCTGAAATGGGCGAATTGTTCAAGGCCATTGCCTTCGGCAAAAATATTCACCAGCCGCTTGCCGGATTTGCCAGCGGCGATAAAAGCCGTTTATTGTAAATCGCATCAACGGCATCCTGTGCCAGTTATGTCAATCGGATAATGCCCCGCTGACGGCCAGTGTCCAGAATCCCATCAATACGAACGAAGCTGCTGCAAACCAACGCACCTGCCGCAGGTTGATACGATGAGCAAGCGCCTCGCCAATCCAGACTGCAGGCACATTGGCAAGCATCATACCGAGCGTGGTTCCCAATACTACCAGCGCTAGCGCATCATAGCGGGCTGCCAGCGCCACGGTTGCAAACTGGGTCTTGTCTCCCATTTCCGCCAGAAAAAATGCGATCAGCGTCGTGACGAACACTCCCGCACCGAGAATGCGCGGATCGCTGTCCAGCTTGTCTGGCTTCAACGCCCACAAACCAAAACCGATGAACGACAATCCGACAATCCAGTTAAGAGCCTGCGCAGAAATCAGACTCGCCAACCACGCACCGACCGACGCCGCCAATGCATGATTAAGCAGAGTAGCGACGAAGATGCCTGCCATGATTGGATACGGTCGCCGTAGTTTGGCAGCCAGGACAAATGACAGCAACTGTGTTTTGTCACCGATTTCAGCGATGGCAACCAGCAGGGTGGAGGTGAAGAATGCTTCCAAGGTGATGGGTGGCAGTGAAAGTGAAGGGTGCGGAATTGTAGCGCGAATCTATTGCGCTGCACGGTTGTTGTACCGTTAGTGCCAGCCGGGGATTATTTCTTCGGCATGTAAAGATCGGTGATCGATCCTTCCGCAATTTCGGCAGCGAAGAAGACAGTTTCCGACAAGGTTGGGTGCGGATGGATGGTGAGGCCGATGTCCTCCATGTCTGCACCCATTTCCAGCGCCAACACGGTTTCAGCGATCAGTTCACCGGCATTGACGCCGACCATGCCCGCGCCGAGAATGCGGCGGGTATTTTTATCCAGCAGCAGTTTGGTCATACCTTCCTCGCGCCCCATTGCAATCGCGCGGCCGCTGGCCGCCCAGGGGAAGCTGGCCTTTTCGTAATCAATGCCTTGTTTCCTAGCTTCGTTTTCGGTCAAACCCATCCAGGCAATTTCTGGGTCGGTGTAGGCCACTGAGGGAATAGTACGGGCGTCGAATGCCGCTTTGTGTCCTGCGATGATTTCTGCAGCGAGCTTGCCTTCATGCGTAGCCTTGTGCGCCAGCATAGGTTCGCCGACGATATCACCGATGCCGAAAATATGTGGCACGTTGGTGCGCAGTTGTTTGTCCACCGGAATGAAGCCGCGCTCATTCACATTGACGCCAGCATTTTCCGCGCCGATATCGCGTCCATTGGGGCGGCGTCCCACCGCCAGCAGGACGCGGTCATAAATTTGCGGTTCGGGAGGCTGCTCTCCTGCAAAGGTGACCTTCAGTCCGCTTGCCTGCGGCTCGATATTGGTGACCCGGGTTTTGAGATAAATCGCCTCGTAGCGTTTCTGTATACGCCGATGCAGCGGCTTGACAAGGTCTGCATCTGCACCGGGAATCAATTGCTCCATCAATTCCACCACACTGATCTTGCAACCAAGCGCATCATAAACCGTAGCCATCTCCAGACCGATAATGCCGCCGCCGATGATGAGCATGCGCTTGGGAATGTCTGCCAGTTGCAGTGCGCCAGTCGAATCCATGAGGCGCGGGTCAGCATAGGGAAAGCCGGGGATGCGTGTCACGCTGGAGCCGGCAGCGATGATGCAGTGTTCGAATGACACAGTTTTCGTGCCACTGGCTGTTTCCACTCGGATCATATTAGGCGAACTGAACTTGCCCGTACCTTGCACCACCTCCACTTTGCGCTGCTTCGCTAATACCGTCAGCCCCTTGGTAAGTTTACCGATAACGGATTCTTTCCATGCCCGTAATCTGTCGATTTCTATTGCAGGTCTGCCGAAAACAACACCCTGATGTTTAGTTTCTTCCGCTTCAGTGATGACTTTCGCCACATGCAGTAATGCCTTGGAGGGAATGCAACCGACGTTGAGACATACACCACCGAGCACAGGGTAGCGCTCGATCAGCACAACTTTCTTGCCGAGATCAGCGGCACGGAATGCGGCAGTGTAGCCACCCGGTCCCGCACCCAGCACCACCACATCGGCATGAATCTCGCCGCGCGGCACTGGAACCGTAATGCTGGCGGAAGCAGGGGTCGACTTGACCGCAATGGGTGAGATCTCCCCATGCGGTGTTGAGCTCGTCTCCGCATCCGCCACTTCCAATATCAGGACGAGTGAACCCTCCGAGATTCTATCGCCGACCTTGACCTTTATTTCCTTCACCACACCCGCTTGCGGCGCAGGAATTTCCATCGTTGCCTTGTCGGTTTCCAACGTGATGAGCGGCGTTTCTTTTTCTACCGTATCACCGGGCTTCACCAGCAGTTCGATAACGGGAATATCGTTGAAATCGCCGATATCCGGGACTTTGATTTCGATAATTTGAGTCATCACAATCTCATGTTGTGGAACGGATCGAATCCGCCCTGATTTTCACAGTGGTTTATTGCCGTATCTGTCCGTCGCCCAGCACAATAAATTTCTGGCTGGTCAATCCCTCCAGTCCCACCGGGCCGCGCGCGTGAATCTTATCGGTTGAAATACCAATTTCTGCGCCGAGACCGTATTCGAAACCGTCGGCAAAACGAGTAGAGGCGTTGACCATCACTGAACTCGAGTCTACCTCTCGCAGGAAACGACGGGCGCGGGTGTAGTCCTCGGTGATGATGGCATCGGTGTGTTGCGAGCCGTAAACAGCAATATGCTCGATGGCCTGATCCAATCCGCTTACCACTCGCACATTCAGAATTGGCGCAAGATACTCGGTGTACCAGTCTTCTTCCGTAGCTTTTTTCATTTGCTTGATGATCGTGCAGGAGACTGCATCACCGCGTAACTCCACACCTTTATCGAGGTAAATCTTGCACAAGGGCGGCAGCACTTCCCTGGCAATACCTTCATGCACCAGCAAAGTTTCCATGGTGTTGCAAGTGCCGTAGCGTTGCGTTTTAGCGTTGTCGGCAACACGAATGGCCTTATCCAGATCGGCACCCTCGTCGATATAAATATGGCATATGCCATCCAGATGTTTGATAACCGGGATACGCGCCTCATTGGCAATGCGCTCGATCAGCCCCTTGCCACCGCGCGGCACAATCACGTCGACGAATTGTTTCATGGTAATGAGTTCACCCACCGCAGCACGGTCGGTAGTCTCGATCACTTGCACCGCAGTCTCCGGCAGACCAGCTGCTTTTAAGCCTTCCTTCACACAAGCGGCAATGACTTGATTGCAATGGATCGCCTCCGATCCGCCGCGCAGTATCGCCGCATTTCCTGCCTTGAGGCATAGTCCGGCAGCATCTGCGGTAACATTCGGACGTGCTTCGTAAATGATGCCAACCACACCCAGTGGCACGCGCATTTTCCCAACCTGAATGCCGGAAGGACGATAATTCAGGTCGCTGATTTCCCCGATCGGGTCAGCCAGTGCAGCAATTTGCAGCAAACCCTCTGCCATGCTGGCAACACCTTTGGACGTGAGTGCCAGACGATCTATCAAGGCCGCATCCAACCCCCCTGCTCTCGCACCTTCCAGATCCAACGCGTTGGCGGCCAGCAGTTTCTGCTCGTCGCGTTTGATGGCTGCGGCCATCGCAGTAAGCGCCCGGTTTTTGGCAGCAGTCTCGGCTTTGGCCATTAGGCGTGATGCAGCACGAGCTTCGCGCCCAACCGATTGCATATAGGTTTTAATGTCTATGATGTCCATACCTCAACTCCAGGTGCACAATGAATTAGTGATATGCGAATATTAACGCTGATATGCGGCTATGGATACAGTTCAACCCGCGCTGCGCTAGTGCTTGCTGATCGCGAAGCGTAACCCCAGTTGCAGCAATTCGTCCCAGGCATCACCTTTGGCGACGCCTTTGCTAATCTTGTCTATTTTTGCGGCATGCAACAAGGCCAACACCAGTGGCTTGAGACCAAGACGTCTGGCCGCATTCTCCACTGCTTTCTGCTTGTCTCCCCATATCCTGGCTTCGTTCATCAATTGCGTCAGCGCCCGACCGGAATCCAGACCCTTGCGGATGATAATCAGCGAGCGAACTTGCCCTGCCAAAATGCTGAGAATGAATGGCAACGCTGCACCCTCGCCTCGCAAGGCTTCCAGTATACGGGTGTAACGGGCAGTATCTGCTGTCATTAGCGCATCCGATAATTGGTAAACATCATAACGCGCCACATCCAGCACCGCTTCTTTCACTTGGTCGAAAGACAACATACCCGCCGGATAGAGCAGCGCGAGTTTCTGAACTTCCTGATAGGCAGCGAGCAAGTTGCCCTCCACTTTGTCGGCAAGAAATTGTAGCGTGTCAGAGTCAGCTTTCTGTTGCTGCATTCCGAGACGCTGGCCGATCCACGCCGGTAGTCGCATGCGCTCAATCGGGGAGATCGGAACCATCGCTCCCGCATTTTCAAGCGCCTTGAACCACTTTGCCGCCTGACCCTGTTTGTCGATCTTGGGCAAGGTAACAAGCGTGATGGTATCGGGCGGCAGCGAACGGCAATATTCCTCGATCGCCGCACTGCCTTGGTTCCCGGGTTTACCAGAGGGGATGCGCATATCCATCAGCCGCCGTTCACCAAACAGCGATAGACTGTTGCTGCTTTGCTGCAACTCCTGCCAGTTAAAGTGGTGGTCTATCGTAAAAATCTCGCGTTCGACATAACCTGCCTGGCGTGCCTGGGCGCGGATCAGGTCAGCGGCTTCGATCGCCAGTAATGGTTCATCGCCGAACACCGTGTAAAGCGGAGCGAGCTGTTTTTGCAGATGCTGAGAAAGTTGATCAGGGCTGATACGCATAAGACTAGAAACGCTATTTATCGCAATCAAGGTGGGAAAACACAGCGGGGAATCCTGGATTTCAAAGTTACCGAAATAACGATGTCATTATTGCTCCAGACGCCAGTTATTATCTAGAGACGGCCTACTGTTCCCGGCATTCTCTATGATCACGGCCTTACCTCCATTTTCACCGTTGCCAGCCGCCGCAAGATCTGCCGAACGATCTCGGTTCGCATTTCTCTGATGAGCAGTGCTTCCTCTGCTTCTTTTGCGACCACCTGCTCATCCGTGAAGGGCAAGACGCGTTCCCGGACAATCTCAGTAGTGGGAATCAGCTCTATTCCTCTGGCATCGATGAGACGAAAAGAAACCAGATAGCGCAATAGAAACTCGCGCACCCTACCTTCCCCGGATAACGACAAAATACTCTTTTCATTCGATTGCTTGAGGATTTGCAGTGTAGCTTGCGCACCCTGCGCCTCATCAACAACGCTCGTGCTTTTACCCGCCCGGATAGTGCGTTTGATCTCGCCACTAATGGGGTACTTCGTCGGGTCCGGAATGTAAAGTGATGTAAACGAAAATACGGTCGGCCCCTGTGCCAACCCGCGCAACTGGAAGCCACAGGCGGATAACAGCAGGATCAAAGTGCAAATAGTAAGGAAGCGATATGATTTAAATTGCATGGTTATCTTCTGCTATTGTTGCTGCATTCATTCGGGGTATGAGCAATGACACCTTCAATTACTAACGGAGTGGTTTCATGCAAATTTTCCATCCGGGAGCATCCTAGCTCATACAACGATATTCACCAATCTGCCCGGCACCACCACCACTTTTTTTACCGTCTGCCCGGCAACGAATTTCTGCACCTGGTCATTTGCCAGCGCAAGCTGCTCGATGGTTGCACGCTCCGCGTCCTTGGCAACGCGTATCTGCCCGCGCAGCTTGCCGTTGACTTGTAGTACTAGTTCGATTTCGTCTTGCACCAGTGCTGCACGATCGGCTTGCGGCCAAGGGTGATCGAGGAGTTCGGTTCCAGGTTTAAGTTCACGCCATAACGCGCGGCAGATGTGAGGAACGATGGGTGACAACAGCAAAACGATGCTTTCCAGCGCTTCCTGCATCAGACTGCGAGCTGCCGGACTGGAATCGTGCGATTTTCCGAGAGTGTTCATCAACTCCATCACTGCGGCAATGGCAGTATTGAAAGTATGGCGCCTTTCCAGATCATCGCTGACCTTGACGATGGTCTGATGCAACTGCAAACGCAGTGATTTGAGTTCAGGGGCAAGCTCACTGTTGTTTTGCGCTGCGGCCACACCTTGCTGTAAATGGTCGTACACCTGCTTCCACAGTCGTTTCAGGAAGCGAAATGCGCCTTCTACTCCAGTATCGGCCCATTCCAATGTCTGCTCTGGCGGGCTGGCAAACATCATGAACAGTCGTGCGGTATCAGCACCGTATTGCTCCACCAGTTGTTGCGGATCAACACCATTGTTCTTGGATTTCGACATGGTGCCGATACCGCCGGACTCAACCGGTTGGCCGTCAGCACGTAATATCGCAACACCGCACTTGCCTTGATCATTCACCTGAATATCCACTTCCGTCGGGTTGTAGTAAACGATGCGCCCGGCTCCTGTCTTGCGGAAAAATATTTCGTTCAACACCATGCCTTGGGTCAGCAGATTGGCGAATGGCTCATCGAATTTCACCAGCCCGAGATCGCGCATCACCTTGCTCCAGAAACGTGAATACAACAGATGCAGGATGGCGTGTTCAATGCCGCCGATATACTGATCCACCGGCAGCCAGTAATCCGCACGTGCATCGGCCATGGCTTTGTCCTGATCGGCACAGGCGTAGCGGATGTAATACCAGGATGAATCGACGAAAGTATCCATCGTGTCCGTTTCACGCCGTGCCGGTTGGCCGCACTTCGGGCAGGCGCACTGGTAAAACGATGGCGTTTTTGCCAGCGGATTGCCCGAGCCGTCCGGCACCAGATTCTCCGGCAACACCACCGGAAGCTGGTCGTCCGGCACCGGTACGATGCCACAAGCAGCGCAGTGGATCAGCGGGATCGGACAGCCCCAGTAGCGCTGGCGCGAAATACCCCAGTCACGCAGGCGGTAATGCACGCGCTTGTCACCCAAGCCTTTGGTGGCGAGATCGGCAGCGATGGCGTCAACCGCAGCCTGGAATTTCAGGCCATCGTATTTACCGGAGTTTATGCATATGCCATCATCTGAATACCACCATTTCCACTTGCTAGCATTAAAAGAGTGATCGACCAATAAATGGTCCTGGTCAGCTCCAAGGCTAATTTCTTTCTTAATATCCTCTTTTATAGCTTCATCAATTGAATAAATTACTTGCTTGATCGGTAGTGAATATTTCTTAGCAAACCCGAAATCGCGCTCGTCATGCGCGGGAACTGCCATCACTGCGCCTTCGCCGTAGCCCATCAGCACATAATTGGCGATCCATACCGGCAGTCTCTCGCCGGTCAGCGGGTGGAGGACAAACAGCCCCGTGTCCATACCCTTCTTTTCCTGGGTGGCGATCTCCGCTTCCATGGTGGCACCGTGCCTGCATTCCTCGATGAACGCGGTCAACTGCGGATTGTTCTTGGCCGCGTGCAGTGCAATTGGATGTTCGGCTGCTACCGCCACATAGGTCGCACCCAGCAGCGTATCGGCACGGGTGGTAAAAACTTTCAGATCTTGCGGAGTACCAGACTTCGTGTCAGCGGGAAAGGTAATATCGACACCGAAACTCTTGCCGATCCAGTTGGCCTGCATGGTCTTTACCCGCTCCGGCCAGCCGGGTAGCTTATCCAGATCACCAAGCAATTCTTCGGCATACTGGGTAATGCCGAGGTAGTAACCAGGAATTTCACGCTTTTCCACCAGCGCGCCGGTACGCCAACCGCATCCGTCTATCACCTGCTCATTGGCCAGCACGGTCTGATCTACTGGGTCCCAGTTCACCACTTGGGTTTTCTTATAGGCGATGCCTTTTTCCAGCATCCGTAGAAACAGCCACTGGTTCCAGCGATAGTAATCCGGTTTGCAGGTGGCCAGTTCGCGCTTCCAGTCTATGGCCAATCCCAGGCTTTGCAACTGCTTGCGCATATAAGCGATATTGTCGTGAGTCCACTGCGCGGGCGGCACATTGTTCTGCATCGCCGCATTCTCGGCGGGCAGGCCAAAAGCGTCCCAACCCATTGGCTGCAACACGTTATAACCCTGCATGCGGCGATAACGTGACAGTACGTCGCCAATAGTATAATTACGTACATGGCCCATATGCAGCTTGCCGGACGGATAAGGAAACATCGACAGGCAGTAATATTTGCGCTTACCGGGAATCTCGACGGCCTCGAAAGCGGCAGTTTTCTCCCAGTGCTGCTGCGCTTCCTGCTCGATTTTCTGGTGATGATATTTTTCTTGCATGGAATGGGTCACTATTACGATGAATGCAAAGAATTATACCGTGAAGGGCATCCACTTACCGTTTTGCGCGTACTTTTACCCTCACATTGATGCGCAGGGGCTATTTAAATTTTGGAAGCCGGTGTATCAGTAGGGGAAGTTTTTTCATGGGCGCAAGTTTGCATAAGCCCCATCCCGATTTTCTTGCTCATCTCATAACAAAAATCGTATCATAACGATAAATAAGGCTGACTATTGCGCTACTTGGCGCTCTGCTAAAGTCGATAGGTTTGTAAGCAGATTTTATGCTCGTGCTGATTTTTATTACTGCCTCAGGAGATAGTTCGCATGTCACAAGAATACCCTGTTATCGCCGTCACTGGATCGTCCGGAGCTGGCACATCGACGGTCAAGAATAGTTTTGAGCATATTTTTCGCCGCGAGAAACTGACCGCCGTGGTACTGGAAGGCGATAGCTTTCATCGCTACGACCGCGATGCAATGAAAAAAGCCGTGGCCGAATCGGAGAAAGACGGTGGACGTCCCATCAGTCATTTCGGTCCCGAGGCCAACGAATTCGAGAAATTGGAAGCGCTGTTCAAGGAATATGGCGAGAGCGGCAAGGGCGAAACTCGTTTATATTTGCACAATGACGAAGAAGCTGCACCCTATAAGCAAAAAGCTGGCACCTTCACCCCATGGTCACCGATTGCATCTGGATCCGACTTGCTGTTTTATGAGGGCTTGCATGGCGGGGTCAAAAGCGATACCGCTGATGTAGCCAAATATGTAGATTTACTGGTCGGCGTGGTGCCCATCGTCAACCTGGAATGGATCCAAAAAATCCGCCGTGATACAAGTGCACGCGGTTATTCGACGGAAGCAGTGACGCACACTATTCTGCGCCGTATGCATGATTATGTGCATTACATTACCCCACAATTCTCCCGCACCCATGTCAATTTTCAGCGAGTACCCACGGTAGATACGTCCAACCCCTTCGTCGCGCGCGAAATCCCGGCTCTGGATGAAAGTTTTGTCGTGATTCGCTTCCGTGATCCCAAAAACATGGATTTCCCCTATCTACTTACCATGATCCATGACTCTTTCATGTCTCGGCCGAACACTATCGTCGTACCCGGCGGAAAAATGGGGCTGGCAATCGAGCTGATATTGACACCATTGATTCTGGATCTGGTGACGAAGAGCAAGAAGTAACAGTCACTCCAGTTTTATTGGTGGGGAGCATTCCACCATGCTCTGTTTTCTACGCAGTCCGGTGAAGGCTGTATAATTCCGGCTTTAAATTTATCCCGGAAACAGCCTTCACTATATGTCTTCCCTACTTTCCGGTCTTAATCCTGAGCAACTTGAAGCAGTCGCCCTGCCGCACCAGTCAGCCTTGGTGCTGGCGGGTGCAGGTAGTGGCAAAACCAAGGTACTCACTACCCGTATTGCATATTTAATCCAGTCCGGTCAAGTCAGTCCACACGGCATACTCGCTGTCACCTTCACTAATAAAGCAGCGAAAGAAATGCTCACCCGCATTTCCACGATGCTGCCGATTAATACACGCGGCATGTGGGTCGGTACTTTTCATGGTCTGTGCAATCGCATGCTGCGCGCCCACCATCAAGATGCTGGGTTGCCACAGGCATTTCAAATTCTCGACTCTGCCGATCAATTGGCAATTATCAAGCGCATTCTGAAAAGCCTCGGTGCAGATGATCAAAAATATCCGCCACGCCAGGTGCAGTGGTTCATCAATAATGCAAAAGAGGAAGGGCTGCGCGCATCACAGGTCGAAGTCTACGATGATTTCGCGCGCAAGATGGTTGAGTTCTACACAGTCTACGAGCAGCAATGCAACAAGGAAGGTGTGGTGGATTTTGCCGAACTGCTGCTGCGCAGTTATGAATTACTCATTCGTAACGAAATTCTGCGCGAGCATTATTGTGGACGCTTCAACCATATTCTGGTCGATGAATTCCAGGACACCAACCGGTTGCAATACAAATGGCTCAAACTGCTGGCTGGTGACAAAGCCGCTGTTTTTGTGGTTGGCGATGACGACCAGAGTATTTATGCGTTCCGCGGTGCCAATACCGGAAATATGAAGGATTTCGAGCGCGATTTCCGTATCACAAAAATTATTAAACTGGAACAAAATTACCGTTCACACGGCAACATACTAGATGCTGCCAACACGCTGATACGTAACAATAGCGGACGTCTTGGCAAAAACCTATGGACTTCGGAAGGTCATGGCGAGCCGCTGCGTGTATATAACGCAGCAACCGACTTCGATGAGGCTGCGTTCATCGTCGACGAAGTGAAATCGCTACGCTCCGAAGGAGTGGCGCTAACGCAAATGGCCCTACTTTACCGTTCCAACGCACAGTCGCGGGTACTGGAACATGCCCTGTTCAACGCTGCACTGGCTTACCGGGTATATGGTGGCATGCGTTTCTTCGACCGCCAGGAAATTAAGCATGCACTGGCTTATCTGCGACTGATTGCCAACCTCGACGATGACAATGCACTACGGCGAATCATTAACTTTCCGCTGCGCGGTATCGGCGCGCGCGGCCTGGAACAGTTGCAAGACGAAGCCCAGCGGCAAGGAGGAAGTTTATGGGCAGCGATGCGACAAAATTATGGAGGCGGGACAACCCTTATTCATAATTCTGAGGTCAAAGCATTGCCTGGCAGGGATAAGGTGCCGGATAAACCGAAGAAGGGGATGGAGGGCTTTGTTGCCATGATTGAGGCTCTGCGCCAGGACTGCGAAGGGCTGCCGCTACCGGAGATCGTTGAGCATATGCTTGAACATAGCGGACTGGTGGCGCATTATCGTGCCGAGCGCGAGGGGGCTGACCGACTGGAGAACCTGAACGAATTGATCAATGCCGCCATTAGCTTCGTGCATGAAGCCGAGGACGACAGTCTCACGGCATTTCTTGCCCATGCCTCACTGGAAGCAGGTGAGCATCAAGCCGGTAGCGGTCAGGATGCGCTGCAATTGATGACAGTACACTCTTCCAAGGGGCTGGAATTTCATACTGTATTTCTGAGCGGATTGGAAGAAGGCTTGTTTCCCCACGAGAACAGCCGTAATGAAGCTGGTGGTGTGGAAGAAGAGCGACGCTTGATGTATGTAGCCCTGACCCGCGCACGTCGGCGATTGTATTTGAGTTTCGCCCAGAGCCGCATGCTGCATGGTCAGACTCGCTACAACATCCCTTCGCGTTTCTTGCAGGAAATTCCGGATAATCTGTTGAAGTGGCTACAGCCAGTGCAAAAAACGGGATTCAGAAGCCAAGCGCCAGAAACCAGGAACGGGGGGTTGGACGTAGCAATCCAGAAGTCTGGGTTTGGTATGCAGGATCGTGCCACGAGTGTTCAGGATGCGGGGGCATCGCAATGGCGCGTCGGGCAGAACGTAACTCACGCCAAGTTTGGTGCAGGCGTAATCGTCAGTTGCGAAAGCCAGGGTGCCGATGCGCGTGTTCAGGTTAAATTCAGTCGTGCCGGAACGAAGTGGCTATCACTGGAATACGCCAAGCTGGTTCCCGCCTGAAAGGGGCAGCCAGCGACATACTCGTCGGGTTATGCCGTCGGCTCAGTTGCGTCCACAAAGATGTCCTCGTAGCTCGCATAGATTGAGGCAAACAATGCCGGCACCAGCACAAAGAATCCCAAACCGTAGGGCATTGCGGCGATAACCGCCAGCACCACCAGCGTGATGGAATAAAGCTGCAGCGGTATGATATTCTTCAGGCAGGCAAAAAAGCTTAGCTGCATTGCATCCAATGCGGGCATGTCTTTGAACACTACCAACAATGGTGCAAACCAGGTCGCCATCATCAATGGGATGGACAACCCCAACGCCACCATCAACGCTGTAAGGCCGCTGCTCATGACGCCTCTCAACTCATTCTCGTCAACTCTTTGCCCGCCTATCAGCAGATCCATCATTACACTACCTCCGAGCAGCATGGCCACGCCCAGGATCAGCACTTGCCCCACCAGATAAACTCCTCCCACAGTGATCAGCGGGACAGGGGTTTTCCTGAAGCCCGCAAGCAAACAAGAGAGCTCCAGTTTGTCTCCTCGTTCCTGTGCCCTGCATCCCACCATCAACCCGGCCAGAAATAACGGCGAGAGCAGCGTGAAAATAAATTGCCCCACCATCGGAATGAGTGCCAACGTGGCTGCGATCAGCAACAGAGTGCTACACAGCAAGACCCAGGTCAACGGGGTCTTGAGAAACAGGTAGAAACCGTTCACAATCCACTGCCATCCTCGCTTCGCATCAACTTGCCTGGCTTCCATTTCTCGTATCTCCAATAGGGCGGATACCCGCCGTCCGTTCCGACTCCAGTGATCTGCCACTCAAACCCAGACCTGCGTCAAACCGGAGCGTAATGTTGAATGATTTTTCAGTATGCACCTGAAATGGGCCGGGTCTTTGACATGAGTAAGTTCTCCCATGCGCGGCAAGTGGTAGTCGTACAGCCGTGACATCCAGAAACGTAAAGCCCCGGCGCGTAACATCGCCGGCCAGGCATCGTGTTCGGTGGCGGTAAGCGGGCGGACGCGATGATAAGCTTCGATCAGGGATAATATGCGTTCCTCATCCAGCTCGTAACTTTCAGTCAAACACCAATCATTGGCAGTAATGGCAAGATCAAACAATAATGCATCATTGCAGGCAAAATAAAAATCGATCACGCCGCCGATAGTACCGTCGACAAACAATACATTGTCACGAAACATATCTGCATGAATCACGCCGCGCGGTAAATCTTCGAAACGATGTAAAGACTGGAAATACAATTCTTCCTTAAGCATCTCCGCATCTTCCACTGAGAGAAACGGCATGACATCAGGCGCTGTGGTTTTCCACCACTGCGAGCCACGTGGATTCTCCATTTTCTCGGGATAAGACTGGCCGGACAAGTGCATATCTGCCAGGAGCGCACCGACCTCGGCGCAATGTGCAGAGGTAGGATGTTCTTGTGATTTTCCCGGCAAACAAGTAACGATGCTTGCCGGTTTACCGTTCAACTCGCCAAGAAATCTATTGTGGAGATCGGCTACCGGTTTGGGGCAGGGAACGCCATGGCGTGACAAATGCGCCATCAGGTTAAGATAGTAAGGCAGATCGGACGGAGTCAGCTTCTCAAATAGGGTGAGAACATATTTTCCGTAACTGGTGGTAACGAAATAATTGGTATTCTCGATACCAGAGGAGATTCCCTGCAGGTCAAGTAATGTACCGAGAGCATAGTTTCTCAGCCAGACAGAAAGTTGCTCTTGGGTGACGGTGGTAAAAACGGACATGAGTAGAGAGAGGGGGGGAGATGAGGTATGAGCCGATATAACCCCCCTTTCCATCCTTTATAGAAATTTTAGAACCGGTGTATTACCCACATCGGCGGACGTATACCCTGATCGAAATCACTGCGGGTAGCAAACGCACCATCGCCGCGGTTATCAATCAGGTAATACGGTAGACCAATACGCGGAGTGACTTTGATCATGTATAACAGGCCATTACTGCGATACTCCTCAACCGTATCCTCCCCGCGTTTGATAATGGTAACTTGAGGTTCCAACGAGGCATCCTGCTCCGTACTGGGCGATGGCGATGGCGATGGCAACGGCAACTCTGGCGGCTCTGGTATCGGCAACAGTTTCCTGGGTGGAATGGACTGTGCTGCCACTGGTAGCGCGAGGCTCAACAATAGTGCAAGAGTTATTCGACGCATGGTGGCTCCAGACTAAGTCAGTGTGTCTATTCTAACTGAAATGATACGTGCCATCATAAATTGAGCTGAACTTCCCGTTCTGCCGCCGAGGGCTCAAAGCCGCGGGTTTCATAATACTGGAAAATCGCATTTACCACCTGATGGGGCTCATCAATCAACTGCACCAAGTCCATATCTTCCGCAGAGATCATGTTCTCAGCTACTAGCGTTTGCCGGAACCAGTCGAACATACCACGCCAAAAATCCGAGCAAACCAGGATGATTGGCATTTTCCGAGTTTTACCGGTTTGCACCAGCGTAAGCGCCTCCATCAACTCGTCCAGCGTGCCAAACCCCCCTGGCATGACTACATAAGCGGTGGCAAATTTCACAAACATATACTTGCGCGCAAAAAAGTGACGGAACGTCTGGCTGACATCCTGATAGGCATTACTATGTTGCTCGTGCGGAAGCTGAATATTAAGGCCGACACTGGGTGATTTTCCAGAATACGCACCTCTATTGGCCGCTTCCATGATACCTGGGCCACCGCCGGAAATCACCGAGAAACCCGCATCGGACAATTGCCGCGCAATCTGCTCAGCCAGTTTGTAGTGGGGATGATCGGGGGAGGTGCGCGCACTGCCAAAGATACTTACCGCAGGCTGAATTGAACTGAGACGCTCCGTCGCCTCAACAAATTCTGCCATAATCCCGAACACGCGCCAGGATTCTCTTGCCGACCAGGACTTTTCCAGCAAGCTAGTGGTCATGGTGCTGGCTAGTTTGTCTTGTAAACTCATGTGAAAACCTTTAAAAAATAAAATGAAAACACTGCTGCTGGTTGACGGTTCATCCTATCTGTATCGCGCTTTCCACGCATTGCCGGATTTACGCAATCGCCACAATGAGCCGACCGGCGCAATTCATGGCGTTCTCAGCATGCTGCGCCGTTTGCACAAGGACTACCAGGCTGATTATAGCGCGTGTGTGTTTGATGCAAAAGGCAAGACTTTCCGCGACGACTTGTATCCGGAATACAAGGCACACCGCCCACCCATGCCGAATGATCTGGCGGCGCAAATCGCGCCGCTGCATGAATGCATACGCGCCATGGGATGGCCAATGCTGATAATCAACGGAGTGGAGGCAGATGATGTGATCGGTACGCTGGCGAAACAAGCTGTGCATGAGAACCTGCGCTGCATAATTTCCACTGGTGACAAAGATATTGCGCAACTAGTAAGTCCGCAGGTAACGCTAGTCAACACCATGAGCAATGAAATCCTTGATGAGGCTGGAGTGTTTGCCAAATTTGGCGTGACACCAGCGCGCATGCTCGATTACTTAGCACTGGTCGGCGATACAGCAGACAACATTCCCGGTGTAGAAAAAGTTGGCCCCAAGACGGCGGTAAAATGGCTCGCACAATATGGCACATTGGACGGCATCATCACTCATGCCAGTGAAATTGGTGGTGCGGTGGGGGAGAATTTACGCAAAGCATTATATTGGCTGGATAAATCACGTGAGCTACTCACTATCAAGTGCGATGTGGCGCTGCCGGTGAGCTTGCATGACCTCGACTTAAAGCCGCGGGATACGGCAAAACTTGCAGAGTTGTATGAGCGGCTGGATTTAAAAACCTGGCTGCGGGAATTACGGCAGGATACAGGCACAGAACAGAAAAACACCGTATCTTCCACCACCGGACACCAAAAGATTACTACAAGCCAGCAACCCTCTGATAAAACAGCGTCCACCGACTACCAAACTATACTCACCCAATCCCAACTGGATGAATGGCTCGCACGTATCGATGCCGCACCTCTGGTTTCAGTGGACACCGAAACTACTGGATTGGATCCAATGCGGGCGCAACTCGTTGGTATCTCATTTTCTATCGAACCCTATCATGCTGCTTACCTGCCGCTTGCTCACCGCTATGCCGGCGCACCCCAGCAGCTGGCAATTAATCTCGTGCTGGATGCGCTCAAACCCTGGCTGGAAGACCCGGCCAAACCCAAGCTAGGGCAGAACCTCAAATACGACAAACATATTTTTGCCAATCATGGTTTGCGGTTAAAAGGTATTGTTCATGACACATTGTTGCAATCCTACGTGCTGGAGTCCCACCGCCCACATGACATGGATAATCTTGCGCTGCGCCATTTGGGCATCAAGACTATCAGTTACGATGAGGTCACTGGTAAGGGTGCCAGCCGGATCAGCTTTGATCAGGTGGATATTGAACGTGCGACGCAATATGCGGCGGAAGATGCCGACATCACGCTACGACTGCACCAACACCTGCATCCACAAATTGCTGACGATGCCAAGCTCAATCATGTTTACCGCACACTCGAAATGCCGGTGCTGGAAGTGCTATTCGAAATGGAACGCAATGGCGTATTGCTAGATATCAAGTTGCTGGAAATCCAGAGCCGCGAACTGGGCGAGAAAATACTGGAACTTGAGCGGCGGGCGTTTGTCATCGCCGGGCAACCGTTCAATCTAAATTCTCCCAAGCAGATCCAGGAGATTCTATTTGACCGGCTCAAGCTTCCCGTCGTCAAAAAAACACCCGGCGGCGCACCTTCCACCGACGAAGATGTACTGCAACAGCTTGCGCTGGATTACCCGCTGCCGAAAATCCTGCTTGATTACCGCAGCCTTGCCAAACTTAAATCTACTTATACCGACAAACTGCCGCGCATGGTAGATACCAACACCGGACGGGTGCACACCAATTATGCCCAAGCGGTGGCAGTGACCGGGCGGCTCGCCAGCAACGGACCTAACCTGCAAAATATTCCGGTACGCACCGCCGAAGGCCGTCGTATCCGTGAAGCGTTCATCGCGCCGCCAGGACACAACATCATCTCCGCCGATTATTCGCAAATCGAGCTGCGCATCATGGCGCACATCGCGCAAGACGCGGGGCTGCTCAAAGCCTTTGCTGCGGGCGAAGACATACATTGCGCCACCGCTGCAGAAGTGTTCGGCGTACCGCTGGAAGCGGTGGACAATGAACAGCGCCGCTATGCCAAAATCATCAATTTCGGCCTGATCTACGGCATGTCGGAATTCGGTCTCGCCACACAACTGGGTATCGAGCGTGTCGCCGCCCGCGCCTACATGGACCGTTATTTTGCGCGCTACCCCGGCGTGGCGGATTATATGCAGCGTACCAGGGAAGCTGCCAAAAGAAATGGCTACGTCGAAACTGTGTTTGGTCGCAGACTATGGCTGCCGGAAATCAACAGCGTCAACGGCAATCGCAGACAAGGCGCAGAACGCGCCGCCATTAACGCACCCATGCAGGGCACTGCAGCGGATATCATCAAGCTCGCTATGATCGCAGTGCGTGACTGGCTGGTACAGGAAAAGCTGCGCAGCAAACTCATCATGCAAGTTCACGACGAACTCGTACTGGAAGTACCAGATGACGAAATCGATACTGTAAAATACGAATTACCGAAACTCATGGGCGATGTTGCCAGACTCGATGTGCCGTTGCTGGTAGAGACCGGCGTGGGGCCGAATTGGGAGCAGGCGCATTAACCCAAGTCACATAAGCTGACGTGCACCTTCGCTACTCTTGTCTCCGGCAAACGCTTTATTGCTTGCTAATAGCGGGGAATTTGCAGTAAAATCACACCCTTTTCGCTTTCGGACCTTCACAAGGTATAGGCATAGACATGGTCATTATTCGGCTGGCGCGCGGCGGCGCCAAGAAACGCCCGTTTTACAACATGGTGGTAGCGGATTCCCGCAACGCCCGTGACGGCAAATTTATTGAACGCATCGGCTTTTATAATCCCAGGGCAACCGGAGGTGATGAAGCACTGCGTGTACAATTGGATCGCGTCATCCATTGGCAATCCCAAGGTGCGCAGCTATCCGATACCGTGACAAGGCTGGTCAAACAATTTGGCGCAAAACAACAAATCGCAGCAAACAATTAAGTCAGACGAAACTGTCGAGCCGATGGTGGTTATGGGGCGCATCGTCGGCCCCTTTGGCGTGCTGGGTTGGATCAAGGTTTCCCCTTTTACCGAATATGTAGATGGCCTGCTTGACTACCCGGTGTGGTGGCTGAGTAAGGGTGATGGTCAATGGCGCCAAGTGAAAGTCAGCGAATGCAATGTTCACGGCAAGGTGCTGATCGCTGCAATTGAACAATGCGCTGATCGTACTGCAGCAGCGCAACTAAAGGGGCTGCAGGTTGCAATCCCTCGCAGCCAGTTGCCGGTCTTGGCGAAAAGCGGTAAAGATGGTTACTACTGGTCGGATTTAATCGGCCTCGAAGTGATTAATCTGCAAGGTGAACAATTGGGAAGGGTGACTGGATTGCTGGAAACCGGCGCCAATGATGTACTGCAAGTGCAGAGCGAGAAGGAAGGTGCGGCAGAAAGACTGATTCCCTTTGTCGCTCAGGTGATTGTGAAAGTGGATTTGGCAGATTGCCGAATGACGGTGGATTGGGGCGTGGACTACTAGCCATGCCTTTTGAATTTGATGTCGTCACTCTGTTTCCGGAAATGTTCGGTGCCGTCGGTGAATATGGCGTAACCGGCAGGGCGAAAGAGAATTCAATTTACCAGCTGCATACGTGGAACCCGCGTGATTTCACCGAGAATGATTATCGTACAGTAGATGATCGTCCGTACGGCGGTGGCCCTGGCATGGTGATGCTGGTGCAACCACTGGAAAAAGCGATCAGTGCAGCCAAAGCAAGACAGGCAGCAAGTGGAACCGACGGGACGAAAGTGATTTATCTTTCTCCCCAAGGACGGCTCCTCGATCATGAAGTGGTGATAGAGTTAGGTAAACTGTCAGGGGTGATACTGCTCTGCGGACGCTACGAAGGTGTGGATGAGCGTCTGATAGCGCGCCAGGTGGATGATGAAATTTCCATCGGCGATTACGTGCTCTCCGGTGGCGAGTTGGCGGCGATGGTGCTGATAGATAGTCTTGTGCGACAGATGCCGGGGGTGCTGGGTGACCCTGAATCAGCCAGCCAGGATTCATTCGCAGATGGACGGATGGGCTTACTGGATTGCCCCCATTACACACGGCCTGAAGTGTATCAAAAGGATGCTGTACCAGAAGTTCTGATGTCCGGCAATCACGCCAGAATCAACCGCTGGCGTTTGCAGCAGGCACTGGGTAGGACATGGCTGAGACGGCCAGATTTGCTGGCATTGAAAATTGAATGCGGCATAACCGAAGAAGAAAGAAAGCTGCTGGAAGAATTCAAGCAACTATACAAAACCCAGCAAGAGCAAGCGAAATAAATTAAGGAGTAAGAAATGAACCTGATCGATCAACTTGAAACCGAAGAAATTAATCGTCTCGGTAAAACTATCCCGGATTTCGCCCCCGGCGACACCGTTATCGTCAACGTCAATGTGGTAGAAGGCGACCGTAAACGTATACAGGCTTACGAAGGCGTAGTCATTGCTAAACGCAATCGCGGTCTCAACTCGGCTTTCATCGTACGCAAAGTATCCAGCGGTGAAGGTGTGGAACGGACTTTCCAGACTTACTCACCCCTGATCTCCAGCATAGAGATCAAACGCCGTGGCGCCGTGCGCCGTGCCAAGCTCTATTATCTAAGGGATCGTTCCGGCAAGTCAGCTCGCATACGCGAGAAACTTCCCGCTCGCGCAACGGCAAAAAAAGTAACACAGAAAAGCGAACAGGCCTAGGCCGTAACATACGCTGGACTGCTTATTGGCAGCCATGCTTAAGCATTAATCCGGAAATTAAGTCTCTACCGCTTTCCGCTGGAAATCCTGACTCTGCTGTTGCCAGCACCAGCACCTGAAACTGGTGCTAGTGCTTCTGCTTACCCTCAATTTCTCGATACCAGATATCATAAATCTCATCTGGCCACTGTGACTTGATCCAGACGATCACGTCATCAATTTCCTGATTGGTTAACTTGCCATCCCACGCCGGCATGCCGCCGATACCAGGCGAGCCTTCACGAATCATTCTTTCCAGTGTCGCTGTTGAGTGATGCCAGTCATGGGCGCTGCCGTTCAGCGGCGGCGGCGGATACCTGCCATCTGCTCCCTGTTCCCGCCAATTAGGAGTGCCCTCACCATTGGGCCCATGGCAGGATGCGCAATTCGTACTATAAACGGCTGCACCACGCTTGATTCTCTCCGGATCCAGCTTACGTGCTGCGATGCTCTGCGGCGATGGCGCGGGTAGTGCGGGTAGTACGCTATCCGCTGCCGCTGGCGCAGCTGCAGACTGAGCCGGTGAGGTGGAAGCAGCAGGTGATGGCAATGTTGCAGCAGGTGGACTCGATTCACCACAGCCAGCTACAAATCCGGTTATCACGCCCAGCAGAAGTAAATAACGAGCGCTCATGATTATTCGCCTTTTGTATCGATCATTTTTTGTGCACCATGCACGACATCGAGACAAACCCGGCGCTGCTCGCCATTATGATTCATCGTGCCACCTGTTATGAAAAGTAAAAATCGGAAGTATTATGGAATGCGCCCAATAAGCGCAATTGGGGATCGGATGAGAATGGAATAAGTAAAAATTTCATGTTGTGAACATGGCTGCAGCGATTAAAAAATAACGGATTTTATGCTTCTTATTTCAGTCGCATCACCGAGTCTTGCTGGTCAGACGGGCCATGGCGGCTGTATACGGCTGTGCCGCCTTGTTTGTCGATCAATAGCACATTGTAGGGCTCGCTGCGTGCGCCCTCCATGCCGGGAGAACCATGTGGCATACCAGGAACAGCCAGACCAATGGCTCTGGGACGCTCCTTGAGAAGCCGTTTGATATCCTGCGCTGGCACGTGGCCCTCAATGGCATAACCGTCAACCAGGGCAGTGTGGCACGACCCGAGGGCGGTAGAGATACCTGCGCGTTCCCGTGCTTCCTTATTACCAACGTCGTTGGCGTTCACGGTAAAGCCGTTGGCGCGCATGTGATCAACCCATTTCGCGCAGCACTTACAGGTTGAACTCTTGTAAACTTCGACTGTTGCGGCAGCGGCAAAAGTCGCCACACTAAGCAAGGCGGCAGCAATAATCGATTCAAATAATATGCGAGTTGGTATTTTCATTTAGGCTCCACGTTAATTTTACCACGCATCCCCTTGAAATGTCCTGGCAGCGGGCAAGCAAAATCGACTATGCCAACCTCGGTAAATCGCCACACCAGCTCTCCGCTCTTACCCGGATCAACGCTTATCAGGTTAGGTTCGGTATGCTCCATATCGGGATATTGTTTCATCATCTTGGCATGCTTATCCAGTTCCGTCATCGTACCGATCATCATCTCATGCTTTTTCGCACCAGTATTCCTGACAACAAACTTCACCGTTTCATCCTGCTTCACTTTTATTTCAGTAGGCTTGAAACGGTTGTCAACCATGGCTATCTCAACAGTGCGTGATACCTTGCCAGGATCGCCGAGCCTGCCGATAGCCGCCGACTCCTCTCCGCTGTCAGGATAGGCTTGGGCAACAGTACCGACTGAAATCAAGCTTATTGCCAAGATAGATGCAATGAAAATTCTTTTCATTTAATCCTCCCATGCCTGTTTGGTAGATACTTCAGTAGGTTCAGAGTTCCAGATAACCGAATAGCCGCAAGATGCCGATAAAAACAGCTAGTTGCCTTAATAGATTGAAAAATAAATTTTGTGAAAGCGAGGATTACTTAACTTCTGCAGCCATTTTTCGATGAGCGGCAGCCATATTCATGTTTTCTTCTGCAGCTTGCTCATAAAAGCGTATCAAGGCATGGCTATGTGCCTTTAAATCTTCAGCCTGCCTTCCGTAGTGATAGCTTTCTGCTTCATATTGTTCAAGCAATTTTTTGTGCTTCTGCATTTTTTCCCGCATTACTTGAGCCATGTTTTCATAATGCTTGGCTAAGGCCTCATGATCGGCGGGGGTTTTAGCGCTCTGGACAGCTTGGGTCATGTCCATCGGGTGGTAACGCTCCATCTGCGCGCAAGAGGCCAGCAAACCGAGAGCGGCCAAGGCTACGACGAATGTCCTTATCTGCATGATGAGACTCCTTAGTTATTAGTTAGTAAATGTCAGGTGAACGTCAAGTAAGTAAAAGAAAGTAGCAGTTTGTGCTTGTAATCTATATTCACAGCCCTAACCAGAGCGATGGCATGACTTGAAACAGCAATCATCATAGATCAAACCGGCAAAAAGTCCATTAATTTGTCATTAAAAAACCAACGAACAGGCAGACAGAAGGCAGGCCATGGGTAGGCCACGCGGCAGCGCCCGGTTTCGCCAGCACAGGACAGAATCAGGGCACTTCATGCCGCCGGGCGCCATTCACCTGGTGCGATGCCTTGCAGCGTATGCGTGCCAATGGCATACCGGATTAGTCGTAGCGTGGGGAAGGATAGTGCTGCCGTCATATGCCGCACTTGGCGATTCTTACCTTCGATGAGTATCAACTCGATCCATGCAGTGGCAACATCCCTGCGAAAACGGATGGATGGGATGCGCGACCAGAGATTGCCCGGCTCATCCATCAAACGCACCTGCGCGGGCAGTGTCTTGTAGTCTTTCAGCGCTACGCCCCAACGTAACTTCTCCAGCGCAGCTTCATCTGGCACACCTTCCACCTGTACCCAGTAAGTCTTGGGTAACTTATGTCGGGGATCACTGATTCTGTGTTGCAGCTTGCCATCATCGGTAAGCAGCACCAGGCCCTCACTATCGGCATCGAGCCGCCCAGCAGGGTAATAATCTGGCAACGGAATAAAATCCTTGAGGGATTTGTGCCCGGCCTCGGATGTAAACTGGCAAATGACACCATAGGGTTTATTGAATAGGATCAGGCGAGACATGGGGGTACCTCTAAAAATCCGGATTTCTTCACAATACTTTGTTGCGCACAAAAAATGTTTCCTCACATATCAGCCATATGCTACATCTACATTTCTCGTTCCCATCTCGTTTTGTTTAAAACTTTGAATTTTAGAGGTGCCCATGGTTCTATTGCAAATGGGTATCACAGCATATCGGGAGAAATAACCACGCGCAGCAAGGTTTCCTCACCCCCCCCCTTATCCTTGCGACTGAACCACCATACGGCGCCCTTTTTAATATTCCATCCCGCCAACTCGCCGGACAGCAGTAATGCCGCCACTTCTCCCAGCGTCGGTTGATGGCCGACCACCACCACTGCACCTTTGGCAGCGGGCCAACCGGCGGCAGCGAGAATTGTTTTTGCAGAAGCGCCGGTTCCAATCTCTTTGACGGTTTCAAAATCGTTGCCAAGCGCACGGGCGGTCTGCTGAGTGCGCCGGGTGGGGCTGACTAGAATGCGCGTATTTTCCGGCAATCTCGGTTTAAGCCATTCTGCCATAGCTTGTGCCTGTTTCAATCCCTTGCCGGTTAGTTCGCGCACAGAATCTGGCATGCCGTCCTCGGCTTCGGCATGACGCCATAAAATAAGCTCCATATCTTCCTCTAAAAAATTAGAATTAGTTAACCATGATACCCATCTAGACGCTTCTAAAAATTCAAAGTTCTAAACACGACAAGACGGGAACAAAGAATGTAGACGTAACATATGATCGATATGTGAGGAAATGTTTTTTGTGAGCAAACAAGATATCGTGACAAAATCTGAATCTTTAGAGATGGTCATCTTGCTGATTCATATTTGAATCTGCGGCTTGCTGGAACAGTACCTCCGGCCCCATAACCGATTGTTGAACTTCGACTACTTTACACCGGGATTTAATTCCTTGTTTGAGCGTCACCTGACGCAACGGCACATCAAAAATCCCGGCAAGAAATTGCAGCAGCGCGGCATTGGCTTTACCTTCGACTGGTGGAGCGGCCAGTCTAATTTTGAGCGCATTACCATGCAGCCCTGCAGCCTCAGTGCGCTTCGCACCGGGCTGAACATGCAGGGTAAGAGTAAGCCGCCGGCCACCATCGTCGCTACGACACCAAGTGCAATGCATCAGAATAGAACAGAGATTTCCCGCTGCACCCCTGCCACGACCATCAACAATAATTGAATCAGCACCAGCACGAACAGCGGTGACAGATCGACATTGGCGATGAGCGGAATACGGCGGCGGAAAATTCCCAGAAACGGCCGAGTGAAGCTGTCGAGCAGCGGTGCTATGGGACTGTGAGGACTGACCCAGGAAAGGATTGCCTGCATAATTACCGTGATCAGGGTGATGTAGAGCGGCATCTTGATGATTTCCACCAATGCCAGCAGCCCCAGTCCACCAGCGGCGGCACCCATGGCTGAGCTGAAATCATAGCCTTTCAGCACCAACGTTCCCGCCAGCAGAGCACATTGCGCCAGCCATGCCAGCAGCAGCGTGGAAAGATCCATGCCGCGCAGACCAGGAATTATCCGACGCGCAGGACGCACAATAAAATCGGTGAAGGCAATAAGAAATTGCGACAGCGGGTTGCGGTAGGGTGCACGCAGCAGCTGCATATAAAAACGCAGGAACAGCGCCAAAGAGAATATTCCCAACAAAGTTTCGAGCAGAAATGTCAGTATCTGATTGAGCATAGCCGTTCCCTGAAAGGGACTTGTAGCTGAAGTTTATTCCTTACCATACTCGTCGCCCATTTCGCACGCTCGCTCATGCGCCGCATGAATCGCACGCGCAATCGCACTTTTGACTCCGTGATTTTCCATACTCTGCAGTGCACGTTCGGTGGTGCCACCCTTTGAGGTTACCCGCGCGCGTAGCGTAACGGCATCTTCATCACTCTGGCTCGCCAGCTTGGCTGCGCCGAGAAAAGTTTCCAGGCTCAACTGCCGCGCCTGGGCTGCGTCCAGCCCCAATTCTCGCGCCGCCTGCTGCAGCGCTTCGATGAAATAAAAAACATAAGCCGGGCCGCTACCGGATACGGCGGTGAGCGCATCCAGCAACTCCTCGTGCTTCAACCATAATACTGAACCCACCGCAGCGAGAATGACTTCGGCATACTGCTTTTCCTGCACACTCACGCCCGGCATGGCATAGAGGCCAGTGACCGCAGCGCGCACCAGTGCGGGAGTATTTGGCATCGCACGCACCACCCGCGCATGTCCACCTAACCAGCGGCAGATATCACTGGCGCGAATACCGGCAGCAATGGAAATGACCAGATGCTCTTTAAGCAGCGGTGCCAATTGTTGCGCCACAACTGAGAGCTGCTGCGGCTTCACTGCCAGCAGGATGACGTCGCTGCCGCTGACACCGTCGGCAATATCTGTCACCGCTCTCACGCCAAACTCGCGTGTCATTTTCTCGCGGCCTTCGGCGCTAATTTCCACCACGCGGATTTGCGTCGCAGAATAGCCTTGCTGCAAAAGCCCGCCGATCAGCGCGGAAGCCATGTTGCCACCACCGATGAAAGTGATATTCATATGAACCTTGCATTGGTGAAGTTGTGTAAACCCGGATGATATACCAAGCTTGGGCATTCCATAAATCAGCTCACTGAAAAAATCTGCAGAATATTTTTTGCACTCCCGCCATATTCATCAAGTCGCTTGATTGGCAGCTTGTAAAAAAGCTGGGCGGTGGCGTACGACTCATTGAGCAAGCGCTCAATGTATGAGGTCGGCCCAATTAATAAAAAACACCCATTGCCTGGATTAATAACGTGGCAGCAGAAGTCGCTGACGGGGGTACCGCATGGTGCTCAACGTGCTGACAGACTGGCAAAGCAGAGGGAAATCAATGCGAAAAATGGAATACCTCCTTTTCTTGCCCCCATTACAGCATCGAATTTACGATTTTCCGGGAAACTTGAATCCAAAATAGGTTCCATTACTGATGCCTAGCAAGATCAACAATGTATCGGAAATCCGGCATAGACATCACTCGCGTCACGGAACCAATAAATACCACACCTAGAACCATAGTCCAGATTACGACTTGCAGCCGATGAAAACTCAGGCCGCTACCGCCATCACAGATGTCCTTTCAGAATCTGACCAATTAGGCGGACGCAGGTTGCCGGGATAATTCAGGTTAAGGAGCCAATTCAGCAATTTTCTGAATCACCCCAACAAACTTAACGAGTGTTTCAAGGTTTTGGGCTATTTTATCCGCATCATCAATTGTTTCGCGGAGCTCTTTATTGATTTTCTTCAGAGAGTTCGTGAGGCTTTTAAACTCTC
>VFJL01000050.1 GCA_009886095.1 Nitrosomonadales bacterium
AGCGTGGTAACGCGGAAATGGAGCGGCGCGCGCAGGAAGTGATTGACCGTTGCTGGCAGATGGAGAGACAGGGTGAATCCAATCCGATTCTTTCGATTCACGATGTTGGCGCAGGCGGTTTATCTAATGCATTGCCGGAGCTGGTGTACGGTTCAGGGCGCGGAGGGCGTTTTAATTTGCGTGATATCCCCTCGGAAGAGCTTGGTATGTCACCGTTGCAGATCTGGAGCAATGAGGCACAGGAGCGTTATGTGCTTGCAATCAGGCCAGAGTCACTGCAACTGTTCCAGGCGATTTGTGAGCGCGAACGTTGCCCGTTTGCAGTGGTGGGTGAAGCAACTGCGCAACAGCAACTTACAGTGATTGATCCGGCATTCGTCAATCGTCCGCTACCGGTTGACATGGAGCTTGCGGTACTACTGGGCAAGCCACCAAAAATGACGCGCGAGGCCACTCGTATCAGCAAAGTGCTGGTGCCATTCGACACGACAGGGCTTGACCTGAAACAGGCCGCATACCGGGTGTTGTACCTGCCGGCGGTGGCGGACAAGACTTTTCTCATCAGCATCGGTGATCGTAGTGTTGGCGGCATGACTGCGCGTGACCAGATGGTGGGACCGTGGCAAATTCCGGTGGCGGATGTGGCGGTGACGTTGATGGGCTATCAGACTTATCTGGGTGAAGCCTTCGCCGTAGGTGAACGCACGCCGCTGGCGCTGCTCAATCCTGCGGCGGCTGCGCGCATGGCGGTGGGTGAGGCTATCACTAATATCGCCGCAGCGCTGATTGAACACATCAGCGAGATCAAACTTTCTGCTAACTGGATGGCGGCGGCAGGGCATCCCGGCGAGGACGCGGGTTTGTACGATGCGGTACACGCGATAGGTATGGAGCTATGTCCACAACTGGGAATCAGCATTCCGGTGGGCAAGGATTCCATGTCGATGAAGACTGTGTGGGAAGAAGCAGGCGGCAGTCAGAATGCCGGATCCAGAAAGGAAGTGACCGCGCCGCTATCGCTGATCATCTCTGCCTTCGCACGCGTAGCGGATGCGCGCAAGACTCTTACGCCGCAATTGCGCACGGATTGCGGCGAGACGGAGTTAATCCTGATTGATCTGGGGGCAGGTAGAAATCGTTTGGGCGGTTCGGCACTGGCGCAGGTTTATAAGCAAGTGAGTGATATTGCACCGGATCTGGATGATGCGGAGAAACTCAAAGGGTTGTTTGCTGCACTACAACGTCTGAATCGTGAAAACAAAATACTCGCTTACCACGATCGTTCCGACGGCGGACTATTCGTGACGTTATGCGAGATGGCTTTTGCCGGGCATGTGGGTATATCGGTCAATCTCGATCAATTGTGTTTCGATGCGCTCGCCAATGATGTGGATGGTTATGAACTGAGACCGGAAATGCTGGATGGCAGGACTCGGGAGCGTATTTTGTCGGTTTTGTTCAACGAGGAACTTGGGGCGGTAATCCAGATAAAAACGCAGCAGCGTCGTGCCGTACTGGGAATTCTGGCAGAAGCGGGTTTGCGCGACATGAGTTTTATCATTGGCGGTCTCGGTGGCAAGGATGAAATCCAGTTTCTGCGCAACAACAAGCCGGTATTTGCCGAGAAGCGCGTAGATTTGCAGCGCGCCTGGTCAGAGACTACCTATCAAATTCAAAAGCTGCGTGACAATCCTGAGTGCGCGCAACAGGAATACGATCGCATACTTGATGCCGCCGATCCCGGTTTGCACGTACAGCTGAGTTTTGACGTAGATGATGACATCGCCGCACCTTACGTTCATACCGGAGTCAGGCCAAAAATCGCCATTCTGCGTGAACAGGGTGTGAATGGTCAGGTAGAAATGGCTGCTGCCTTTGATCGGGCAGGTTTCGCCGCGACCGATGTGCACATGAGCGACATCATTGCCGGACGTGTTTCGCTGCAGGATTATCAGGGCCTCGCCGCATGCGGCGGCTTCTCCTACGGCGACGTGCTGGGAGCGGGGGAGGGTTGGGCGAAATCGATTCTGTTTAATCATCGTGCCCGCGACGAATTTGAAATGTTTTTCCAGCGCACCGATACCTTTGCGCTGGGTGTTTGCAACGGTTGTCAGATGATGAGCAATCTGCAGAAAATAATTCCGGGGGCCGAACACTGGCCACATTTTGTGCGCAACAAATCCGAGCAGTTTGAAGCGCGTTTTGTCATGGTGGAAGTTCAGCAAAATCCATCACTGTTTTTTGCTGGTATGGCTGGTAGCCGCATGCCCATTGCCGTTGCGCATGGTGAGGGCTATGCGGAATTTGCCGATGAGAAAAAACTGCTAGCCGGTTCGTCTCTGGTTGCATTGCGTTTTGTGGATAATCGTGGCAAACCCACCGAGATTTATCCGCTCAATCCCAATGGTTCGCCCCAGGGTGTTGCCGGAATGACCACGCCAGACGGGCGTTTCAGCATATTCATGCCGCACCCGGAGCGGGTGTTTCGCGCTGCGCAACATTCGTGGTGCCCCGCCGACACGGCGAGGAGCGAAGCGGAAACAGGGGCGGGAGGCGGGGCAGAGGCGCACTTCTCGCAAGCGGCCGGTTTCACCGGTAACGCATCCGTGCGCCCCGCCGACACGGCGAGGAGCGAAGCGGAAACAGGGGCGGGAGGTGGAGCAGAAGGTGGTGTTAAGTGGCGTGAAGATGGCCCATGGATGCGTATGTTCAGGAATGCTAGAAAATGGGTAGGGTGAGGGGGTAGGAAGATTGGGGTTCAGCATATTCATAATTCACGATGTGGAGTATCCGGCATGACAATTTTTAAGAGTGCGCTATGTAACGGATTTCTTAGTGTTGCCTTGCTTGCGCTCGGCGCTGACTTTAATCTCGGGTTGGCACAGGTAAAATCCCTTAATAAGGAAAATGCGGACTGTGTCCCAGTGGCAAGTTGGGTAGCGCCCACTGGCAGAAAGATATCCGGCAACGAAGTTATCGCGCACGCGGCAAAACAGCAAGTAGTGCTGCTCGGTGAAATGCACGATAATCTGGAGCATCACCGCTGGCAGCTGCAGATGCTGGCTGCATTGCATGCCACGCGCCCCGACATGGTAATCGGTTTTGAGATGTTCCCGCGCCGGGTGCAGAAAGCGCTCGATCGATGGGTGGCAGGCGAACTCTCCGAAGCGGAGTTTCTTGCTGCGGCAGACTGGGATACCGTCTGGAATACAGATGCGAGTTTTTATCTGCCATTATTCCATTTTGCGCGGATGAACCGGATACCGATGGTGGCGCTTAATATTGATACCCGCTTGCGGCGGGAGATTTCTACGAAGGGTTTTGACGGCGTTCCGGAGAACGAGCGCGAAGGAGTGACGCGCCCAGTTGCGCCGAGTATTGCCTATCTTGATTACCTGTTGCCGATTTACCGGGAACACGAACGCGAGGGTAAGAAGAAGCCTGAGACTAGTCGCGACGACCTGGATTTTCGGCGTTTTGTCGAGAGCCAGCAGCTCTGGGACCGGGCGATGGCACAAGCGATACATCTGGCGCTGAACCGGCCGGGGCGTCCGTTGGTGGTCGGGATCATGGGTGCAGGGCACATCAGGCATGGCTATGGGGTTCCTCATCAGTTGAAAGATCTCAAGGTTGCTGACGTTGCCATGCTGTTGCCGTGGGATAACGACAAGGCATGTGGACAACTCGTCGCAGGAATAGCCGATGCAATGTTTGGTGTCGCGCCATTTGTTATGCACGTGCAGCAGTATCAACGGCTTGGCATCCGTTTTGAGATGGCGCAAGGTGGTGGTGCGCGGATCTTGCAGATTGAAAAAGGTAGTATTGCCGAAACAGCTGGTTTGCGCGATAGCGATGTGATGCTGGAAGTGGCGGGTGTCACGGTTAAGCAGACTGGCGATGTCGTTGCAGCGGTCAAACGCCAGGGACCCGGTACCTGGTTGCCGCTCAAGGTGAGGCGCGGCGGAGAGATGATCGAGATCATCGCCAAATTTCCAGCAGTGGTACCGTGAGTCTGCCGATACCTGGACTGCATACCATCGGGGGTCTGACATGCCTCCTGCTCATGGCTCTCGTTGTCACCGTCACACCCGCAATGGCAAGCGCCACCACTGCAGTTGAATATGACATTGCCGTGCGCATAGATCCGATCGCACGCCGCATTGAAGGGCGTAGCGTTATCACAGCAGGGACACCAGGTGAGTTGATGCTGGTACTGGGTCGTCGTTTTGAGGTGACGTACGCGCTCATTAATGGGGTGCCCCTGGCGGCGGCCACTGCAGGCACTGCCAACATGCACGCATGGCGGATTCCGCGCAGCCAACGTGGGCCACGCCGGATTGAGATTCATTGGCGCGGTGAACTTGCACCGCTTGATACCTCACTCGATCATCGGCAAACGCTTGGCAGGATCGAACCGGCAAGTAGCGCTGCCGGCACCTTTCTGCCCGATTCGAGCGGATGGTATCCGCAGATAGCTGGAACACTTGCGCGTTACCGCGTGAGTCTGGAGCTGCCGTCGGGGCAACGCGGTCTTGTTGCAGGGCGCCTGGTCGAGGAATCCGATACAGCCGAAGGCTACCGTGCGCGTTTTGAATTTCCCTTCCCCTCTGAAGGTATTGATCTCATGGCTGGCCCCTACACGGTCGAGACCGGCACAATGCGCGGCGCTGGCGGTAGACCAATCCAACTGCGAACCTACTTCCATCCGCAAATTGCGGATCTTGCCAGCAAGTATCTCGACGAAGTAAAGGGTTACATTGAATTCTACGAGACATGGATCGGCGAGTATCCATTTACCGAGTTCAGTGTGGTATCGAGTCCGACGCCGACTGGCTTTGGTATGCCGACGCTCACTTATCTCGGTATCGAGGTGTTGCGGCTACCGTTCATCCGCGCCACCTCACTTGGTCATGAGGTGCTGCACAATTGGTGGGGAAACGGTGTTTATCCCGATTATGCGCATGGCAACTGGTCTGAGGGGCTGACCACATTCATGGCGGACTATGCCTACAAGGAGCGTGAAGGACCCGAGGCTGCACGGGAGATGCGACTTGGCTGGCTGCGGGATTTTGCCGCATTGGCGCCCGGGCAGGATGCGCCACTGACTGCGTTTACCTCGCGTACGCACGGCGCCTCGCAGATTGTCGGTTATAACAAAGCGGCAATGATGTTTCTGATGCTGCGCGATTTGCTCGGACGCGAAACTTTCGATCGCGCCCTGCAGTTATTCTGGCGCGAACAGCGTTTTCGTGCCGCCTCGTGGGCGGATCTGCAGCGTGCATTCGAAACCGCATCCGGCCAGAATCTGCGAGTATTTTTTGAGCAATGGCTGACACGCCCGGGTGCACCGGCAGTGCGCATGGCGGAAGCGGCACGTTCAGGCTATCGCGTGACGGTCACGCTTGAGCAGCAGGCACCTGCATACCGGTTGCGTGTACCGGTCGCACTGCGTACCGAAGGGGGTGAGGAAATCCGGATACTTGATCTGGAGCGTGGACGCCAGACGTTCACGCTTGAAGTCCGCACACGACCGCTGGAAGTGGTGCTAGACCCGGATCTACGGTTGTTCCGGCGCCTGCTGCCTGACGAGGCCCCGCCGATTCTGCGTCAAGTCATGGTGGATCGAACAGTGGTAACCATTCTGTTACCGGAAAGCGGCGAAGCACACGCTGCTGCCGAGGTGCTTGCCACGAAACTCCAGAATCGTGCCCCAAGAATAATTTCGCCGACGAATACTTTGCCAGCGGCGTCGGCACTAGTGATTGGCCTGCATGAACAGATTGATGCGTGGCTTGTACGCCGTCAATTGCCCGCGCGTCCCGAGATCGTGCAGGGCAAAGGTTCGGCGCAGGCTTGGACAGCGAGTCGTTCAGATGGCGCGACACTCACGTTCGTGTCCGCGCGTGATGTGGCCGCGCTCTCCGCCCTGGTACGACCGCTGCCGCACTACGGTCGTCAGAGTTATGTTGTCTTTGACGGCGCAAAGATGATCGAGCGCGGTACGTGGCCAGCGCGCGTGCAGATGATAAGGTTGGACTAAAAGGCACTTCTAAGAACGTCACCGAACTGGCGACTGGCGCGCCAAAAAATCCGTTAGCAAATAATCCTGTCTGTCATTTGTCAAATTGAAGCCCGGCTTGACACTGGGCTTTTTGTCTTTTTCCGTTTTTGGTATGGGTTTTTTGTTAAAATACGCTTTTAATTTCTTAATTTAGTGGAGTATTTAATGGCTGTTGAAAGAACTTTATCTATTATCAAACCTGATGCAGTGGCAAAAAATGTGATTGGAGAAATCTATTCCCGTTTTGAAACCAACGGATTGAAAATCATCGCTGCGCGCATGTTGCGCCTCTCCCAAGCTGAGGCTGAGGGCTTTTACGCGGTGCATCGTAGCCGCCCGTTTTTTGGCGATCTAGTGAAATTCATGATTTCCGGACCAGTAATGGTACAGGTGCTCGAAGGTGAGGATGCGATCAAAAAAAACCGTGATTTGATGGGGGCAACCGACCCGAAAAAGGCTGAGAAAGGAACTATCCGTGCAGATTTTGCCGATAGCATAGATGCCAATGCCATGCACGGCTCCGATGCGCCGGAAACCGCAGCAGTTGAGATTGCTTATTTTTTCCCTGTGCTGAATATTTATTCTCGCTGACAATGAGCTGCAGCTCGATATTATGACGGTTAATCTGCTTGACTTTGATGCGGAAGGTCTTGCCGGTTTCTGTATGGAAATTGGTGAAAAGCCATTTCGTGCAAGGCAATTGCTACGCTGGATACATCAGTCTGGTGAAGCGGATTTTTCCAATATGAGTGATCTGGCGAAGGTGTTGCGGGAAAAGCTCGCCACAACTGCGGTGGTTGAGCCACCTCGGGTCATCAGTGACCATATCGCCGCCGATGGCACCCGCAAGTGGCTATTATCGGTGGGCGCAGGCAATGGCATCGAGATGGTTTTTATCCCCGAATCCAATCGTGGCACGCTGTGTATTTCCAGTCAGGTGGGCTGTGCGCTGGCATGTACCTTCTGCTCCACCGGTAAGCAGGGTTTTAATCGCAATCTGACGGTGGCGGAAATTATCGGCCAACTATGGTGGGCAAATAAAGCACTACGGGAAGAATCCGGCATCGAGTATGCCCTCGAACCAGAGAGCCCTGTAAATAAGCGGGAAGTGATTCGATCCCCGGGTCGCAGTCGTATCATCAGCAATGTGGTATTTATGGGCATGGGTGAGCCGCTGGCTAATTTTGAGAATGTAGCAACGGCGCTCAATCTGATGCTGGACGATAATGCCTATGGACTATCGCGACGGCGTGTGACGGTAAGTACTTCCGGCCTGGTTCCGGCGATGGATCGGCTGCGTGAGCGGTGTCCGGTGGCGCTGGCGGTATCATTGCATGCTCCCAACGATGCGCTGCGCGATCAACTGGTACCGATTAACCGGAAATATCCGATCAAGGAATTATTGGCAGCATGTCAACGCTACCTGCAATCCGCGCCGAGGGATTTCATCACTTTCGAATACGTCATGCTGGATGGGGTCAACGACAGCGTCAGCCATGCGCGTGAACTGGTGCAACTGGTGCAGGACACGCCCTGTAAATTTAACCTGATTCCGTTCAATCCGTTTCCTGATTCCGGTTACAAGCGTTCATCACCAGAAGCAGTGCGGATTTTTCGCGATGTGCTGATGCAGGCTGGGCTGGTAACGACGGTGCGCAAGACCCGTGGTGATGATATTGCCGCTGCCTGTGGTCAGCTTGCAGGCCAAGTGCTGGATAAAACCCGGCGCGTGCAACGGACAGGTCACGAAATTATGCAGGCGGCGAGATGAGGCAAATTCTTACGGGTCTGTTTATCGCGTTTTTAATACTGACGGGGGGGTGTGCCAAAAAGCAGATTCAAGGAGGGCTGGTGCCGGAGCAATTCCTGAGTGCTGCACAGCAAAGTGCAAAAATACATACCGAGCTGGCAGCGGAATATTATAGTCGCGGTCAATTTGGCGTGGCGCTGGAGGAAGCGACCGAGGCATTACGCTCCGACTCCAAGTTTGCATCTGCGTATAATGTACTCGGGCTGATTTACATGGATCTGCGCGAAGATAGCTTGGCGCAGAAGAATTTTGAACATGCACTGAAAATGGCACCCAATAATTCCGAGGCACATAACAATTATGGTTGGTTTTTATGCCAGCGTAGGCCGGAACGGATAGATCAGGCGGTGAAGCATTTTATGGCGGCTCTGCGAAATCCGCTTTATTCAACGCCGGAGAAGCCCTATAACAATGCTGGAATCTGTATGCTTAACCAAGGTGATTACAAGAGCGCAGAGGAATTTTTCCAGAAAACGCTGTCGATCAGACCAGCAGATTCACAGGCATTGATCGGGATGGCAGAAGTCTATTTCAGAAACGGCAATCTGGCGGCAGCCCAATCACACCTTTCCCGCCACATGCAAATTTCAGCACCGACGGCAGAAAGTCTGTGGCTGGGGATACAGATTGAACGCAAGACCGGAGATCGCCATGCTGAAGCCAGCTATACCATGCAGTTACAAAAACGATTTCCGGATTCCAGGGAAGCTGCAGCGCTACGTGATGGCAGATTCGAGTAATGGATGTCACTAACAATAACGACAACGGCATAACCGAAACAGAGGCGGCCAAAATGGAACAGAGCGCCGGGCAGTTACTACGGGCGGCGCGACTGGCACGCGGCATGAGCGTCGAGGATGTGGCGCGCCATCTGCGATTATCGGTACGGCAGATCGCTGCGCTGGAGGAGAATGATTGCACCAAGCTTTCAGGCGACACGTTTCTGCGCGGCTTTGTGCGCAATTATGCCAAGCTGGTGCAGTTGGATGCAACGCTGTTATTGCAATTATTGCAGCAGTCTTTGCCACCCGTTCCCCACCAAATTAACACGCGCCGAACCGAAGCAATCCCATTCCCGTCAGACCGGAAACCGGGGGGGCGCAACCTGATTATTGCAGGAGTGGTGGTTCTGGCGTTACTGTTTCTGGTTTATGAAATTTATCGTGGCAATGAAGTAGTGCAGCAGCCGGAAACGAAGGTTGCAGCCGAAGCTGAAGCCGAAGCCGAGACCGAACAAGCAGTGGCACAACCGCAATCTGAATTACCACCTACGACACTGTCTAATGATGCTGGAGTAGCACAGCTTGCACCACAGGCCACATTAGTAGTCCAGCAGGGAAATAATCTGCCGCTGTCGCCACTGCCATCACCGCAGCAGCAGCAACAACAACGACCCGTTGCAACGGCAGTTGCCGCTCCCGATTTGGCAAATAGAGAAGATGGCGTTCTTCACTTCGTGTTTGCGCAAAAATCATGGGTTGAAATAAATGATGGCACGGGAAAGATTATTTTTTCACAGCTTAATCCTGGCGGCACCGAGCAGACAATTCGTGGCAAGATGCCACTTACTCTGGTGGTTGGAAATGCCGATAACGTCAAGTTGATTCATAACAACAAACCGGTAAATCTGGCGCCGTACACCAATGCCGATGGGGGAGTGGCGCGTCTGTCGCTCAAATAGTGTTTTCATATTTATAAAACTTACTTACCTACCATAATCATGTCCCAGAATATTTCTTCCACACAACGCCGCCTGAGTGTCGGTGTCCGGGTTGGTTCGATCAGCATTGGCGGTGGCGCCCCGGTGGTGGTGCAGTCCATGACCAACACCGATACGGAGAATGAGATTGCCACGGCGATACAGGTGGCGCAGCTCGCGCGCGCCGGCTCGGAAATGGTGCGTATTACGGTCAATACCGCCTTAGCGGCGCAGGCGGTGTCAGCCGTCCGTGCGCGTCTCGATGACATGGGCTGTCATGTGCCGCTGATAGGCGATTTTCATTTTAATGGTCATAAGTTGCTGACCGACTATCCGGACTGTGCCAAGGCACTGGCTAAATACCGCATTAATCCGGGCAACGTAGGGCATGGCAGGAAGCGCGATGAACAGTTTGCCACCATGATTGAAACCGCTTGTAAATACGACAAGCCAATACGCATCGGGGTTAACTGGGGTAGCCTGGATCCTGCGCTGCTGGCGCGCATAATGGATGAGAACGCCCGGGCCAAAGACCCGAAAGATGCGGGGCATGTCATGCGCGAGGCTTTGATCACTTCTGCGCTGGAAAGCGCGGCCAAAGCTGAAGAAATAGGCTTGGGGCGCGACCATATCGTCCTGTCTTGCAAGGTAAGCGGCGTGCAGGATCTGATCGCTGTTTATCGCGATCTGGCAGCGCGCTGTGATTATGCATTGCACTTGGGATTGACTGAAGCGGGTATGGGTTCGAAGGGAATCGTTGCTTCTACTGCTGCTCTGGCAATATTATTGCAGGAGGGTATTGGTGACACTATCCGTATATCGTTGACGCCGGAGCCGGGTGGTGACCGTACCCGCGAAGTAATTGTAGCGCAGGAGATTCTGCAAACCATGGGGTTGCGCGCATTTGTTCCGATGGTGGCAGCATGCCCCGGTTGCGGGCGTACCACCAGCACATATTTCCAGGAACTGGCGGAAAATATCCAGAGTTATGTGCGTAACCAGATGATAGTGTGGCGAGAGCAATACGAGGGTGTGGAAAACATGACGCTGGCGGTAATGGGTTGCGTAGTCAATGGCCCCGGTGAAAGCAAGCATGCCAATATCGGTATCAGTCTACCAGGTTCGGGAGAGAAGCCGGTAGCACCGGTTTTTGTCGATGGACAGAAAACCGTGACCCTTAAAGGTGACAACATTGCCGGGGAGTTTCGCCAGATCGTAGATGAGTACGTGCAGGCAAAGTATCCGAAGAAATCAAGTAATGGCTAGAACCATCCAGGCTGTCCGCGGGATGAACGATGTCCTGCCTGACCAGGCACATCTGTGGGAATTCTTTGAACAGACCGTGCGTGAGTGGATGGCAGCTTATGGTTATCGCAATATCCGTTTGCCGATTGTCGAGCAGACTGACTTGTTCGTGCGTTCCATCGGTGCGGTGACCGACATTGTCGAAAAGGAGATGTACACCTTTCTGGATCATCTCAACGGCGAGAGTTTGACACTGCGTCCTGAAGGCACCGCTTCCTGTGTACGTGCAGCGCTGGAACACAACCTGCTATATGCGGGACCGCAGAGATTGTACTACTCTGGCCCGATGTTCCGCCATGAGCGTCCACAGAAGGGACGTTACCGCCAATTCCACCAAGTGGGCGTGGAAGCGTTGGGATACGCGGGCCCGGATATTGATGTTGAGCACGTTGTCATGTGTGCGGAGTTATGGAGTAAACTGGGCATTACTGATGTATGTCTGGAAATCGGCACGCTTGGTAGCGTCGAATCACGTGCTCTGCATCGGGTACGACTGATTCGCTATCTGGAACAGCATTTGGGCAAGCTGGATGACGATGCCCACAGGCGTCTGCACAGCAACCCGTTACGGATACTTGACAGCAAGAATCCGGAAATGCAGAAAATCATAGATGATGCTCCATGCTTGCTGGATGACCTGGATGACGACTCGCTTAAGCATTTTGACGAATTGCAGCGTACCCTGCGTAGCCAGGAAATAGATTTTGAGATTAACCCGCGGTTGGTAAGAGGGTTGGATTATTATAATCGCACCGTGTTCGAGTGGACCACCAGCAGGCTCGGTGCACAAGGCACAGTATGCGCTGGCGGTCGTTATGACGGACTGGTAGAACAGATCGGCGGCAAGCCGACGCCAGCCTGCGGGTTTGCCATGGGTGTGGAGCGTCTGTTGGCGCTGATGGTGGAATGCGGCAAGGAGATTCCGCATTCAGTACCAGATGTATACGTGGTGCATCAAGGTGAAGCTGCGACCGGATTTTCCTGGGAAGTCGCAAGATACTTGCGTGCTGAGGGACTCAAAGCCATTCTGCATTGTGGTGACGGCAGCTTCAAGGCGCAAATGAAAAAAGCCGATGCCAGCGGCGCACGTTTTGCAGTCATCATAGGCGATGACGAGGCGCACGCTGCAGAGATTAGCATCAAGCCATTGCGTGAGGCAGCAGAACAGGTGAGAGTGGGGCTGACAGAAGCGATAGATCTGCTTAAATGACGCCAAACCAGAGAAATTAGAAGTGCCCTTCAACTTATTCAGGAAATAAAATGGCGACATATGATCTGGAAGAGCAGGAAAAAATAGACGAACTGAAATCCTGGTGGGAGTCATACGGTACAGTGACAATCGTGGTGGTGGCGACCTTCATCGCCGGCATTGTCGGCACACAGGTTTGGAATCACTACCAGAAGCAGAAGATAGAACAGGCAGCGGAATTGTATGTCTCGTTACAACAGGTGGAGGAAAGTAGAGACCCGAAGAAGATTGGCGATGCCGCCTCTCTGCTGATGGAAGGCTTTCCCGCCAGCGGCTATGCTCCGCGTGCTGCACTGATTTCGGCACGAGCGAGCTTCGATGCAGGGGATATGCAAAATGCCAGAAGCCGACTGCAATGGGTATTGGACCATGCCAAAGAAGATGAATTGAAAGATCTCGTGCGGTTACGGTTGGCGGGACTATTGCTGGATGAGAAAAAGTATGACGAAGCACTGAAGCTGATAGAAAGCAAACATAGCGAATCCTTCAGCGGCCTCTATGCAGATCGCAAAGGCGACATTCTTACCGCTACGGGAAAGATTGCCGAAGCGCGCGTAGCCTATCAAATGGCGATCGACAGAATCAGTGTAAAGAGTGCTTATAACAATATCATCCAAATGAAGCTTGATGCTTTGGCAGAAGCCAAGTAGCGTCTGTGAGCAGATCTGTAACGAAAGCTATCAACAGCATTCCGCGGCATACCTTTCTGCTGGTATTGCAACTGGCCTTAACCGGCTGCGCCAGCTTCGTTGAACAGGTGATGAGCGTCACCGATCTGGATGTGACGCCCATCGTCGATCTATTTAAAACCAAGGAACCTGAGATCAGTGCTGAACAGACTGCCCGGTTGAAACTGGTTGCCGCTGCGCGTCCGTTGTGGCAGAGCAGCGTTGAGGAGAGTAAGGCAGCAATATTTTTACCGGTATCTGAAAGTGGCGCGGTTTATGCTGCCAATTCTGAGGGACGGCTTGTGCGACTGCACGCCGCTACTGGTAGACAAGCGTGGAGCATAGATACTCAGCATAAGCTGTCGAGTGGCGTGGGTATGGGTGAGGGAATGTTGCTGCTTGGGACTTTTAAAGGCGAAGTGCTGGCATTTGATGTCACGGGTAAATCGCTTTGGAAAGCGCAGGTTTCCAGCGAGGTGCTGGGTCCACCGCAGGCGGACAGCGGAATAGTGGTGGTGCGCACTGGCGACGGCAGGATTTTTGGCCTGGATGCTACTAATGGTAAACGTAAATGGGTGTACCAGGGCGCTACGCCAGCGCTGACTGTGCGCAATCCCAGTCGTGTGCTGATAAAAGGTGGTGCGGCATTCGCTGGATTTGCAGGCGGCAAACTGGTAGCGCTAAATTTATCCAATGGCAACATGAACTGGGAGGCAACCGTATCACGACCGCGCGGCGCGACGGAACTGGAACGTATCACGGATGTCACCAGTCTGCCGGTGGCCGATGAATGGCAAGTATGTGCTGCATCCTATCAGGGACGTGTCGCCTGCTTTGAAATCAACAATGGTAATCAGATTTGGGCGCGGGATGTGTCCAGCAGCGCAGGCATTGCCATGGACGATAATTATATTTATCTGAGCGAAGATCGCGGTGCAGTAATTGCCTACACTAAAAGCAACGGCACCACCGTCTGGAGACAAGACATACTCAGTGGCCTCAGATTAACCGCACCCACCGTGCGTGGTACCCGTGTGGTGGTGGGTGATTCCCAGGGTTATGTAAATTTCTTCCGGCATGATGACGGCGCTATCGTGTTCCGCGCTGTTACTGACGAGAGTGCTATCTTCGCCCATCCTGAACCCCTGCCTAATGGCGTTATAGTGCAAACCAGGAAGGGTGGGCTTTACGCGTTTGGTATACAATAAACAAGCACAATCATGAAACCTACCCTTGTCCTCGTCGGACGGCCGAACGTCGGCAAATCAACACTTTTCAATCGCCTGACCCGCAGTCGCGATGCTATTGTTGCGGACATTCCGGGACTGACGCGAGACCGTCATTATGGTCATGGCCGGTTAGGTGATAAACCACATCTGGTAGTAGATACCGGCGGCTTCGAGCCAGCGGCAAAGGATGGCATCCTGCACGAAATGGCCCGGCAGACTCTGCAGGCGGTGGATGAGGCCGATATCGTATTGTTCATCGTTGATGGCAGGCAGGGTCTGGCAGCGCACGACAAAATAATCGCCGAGCAATTGCGCAAAACCGGTCGTAAAATTTTGCTGGTGGTGAACAAAACCGAGGGCATGGCAAGCTCTGTCGTCACCGCCGAATTTCACGAGCTAGGTCTGGGTGACCCCTGCGCCGTTTCCGCCGTTCACGGTGACAATGTGAGTGAACTGGTAGAGTTGGCACTGGCGGATTTTCCTGAACAGCAAAAGGAAGAAGAAAAAGATAGTCACCCCAAGATTGCCATCGTGGGGCGCCCTAACGTCGGAAAATCCACGCTGGTGAATACACTGCTCGGGGAAGAGCGAGTGATAGCTTTTGACGAACCCGGTACCACTCGCGACAGCATCTATATTGATTTCGAGAGTGACGGACGCCGCTATACCCTGATCGATACCGCTGGTTTGCGCCGTCGCGGCAAGGTGCAGGAGGTTATCGAGAAATTCTCGGTGGTAAAAACCCTGCAGGCTGTGGAAGATGCCAACGTAGTAGTGCTGGTGCTGGATGCGAGCAACGAAATTTCCGACCAGGATGCACATATTGCCGGATTTATTCTGGAGGCTGGGCGTGCGCTGGTACTGGTGGTGAACAAGTGGGACGGTCTGGACGAATATCAGCGTGACAACATCAAGAGTGAGATAACCCGGAAACTTGCCTTTCTCCTGAGTTTTACCAAACCCCACTACATTTCAGCACTACGTGGCAGCGGCATGAAGGGACTGCTACCATCAGTCGACACTGCTTATGCAGCCGCGATGGCGAAGCTGCCCACCCCTAAACTCACCCGCACCCTGCTGGCGGCAGTAGAAAAACAGCAACCACCACACACGGGTGTATCCCGTCCTAAATTGCGCTATGCCCACCAGGGTGGCTCCAATCCGCCACTGATTGTGATCCACGGCAGTGGCCTTGACCATGTAGCGGAGACCTATCGGCGCTACCTTGAAAACACCTTTCGCCTGGCCTACCATCTCGAAGGCACACCATTACGGGTTGAGTTCAGGTCAAGCAGCAATCCCTATGCCGGCAAAAAACCCGCGCCATTAAGCGAAGCCGAAGCAAAACAGGCTCATCGCCGCCGCCGCTATGGTAGAAAGAAATACGGCTAATCAAAAAGTGATTGAAAAATAAAGCATGAGGCTGCAATCGTCGGTTTCTCCTTATCCGGCACGGACAGATGCCGGATAGACCCAGACGCACATATCCAATATCATCAGCCTGAAATCCTTCTTGATCCAGCCGGAATTCAAATGCCAACTACGACAGTAATAATACGGTGACATCGCCATCTATGACTATCTTGTCGCATCAGGAATCAGTTACCCCAGTTTTACTGCTATCCGTGGTGGTGCCTGTCTTTAATGAGGAAGCTGTATTGGGGGCCTTTCATGAGCGCCTTAGCAATGTTCTGAATGGTCTGGAAATGCGGTGGGAAATCATCTACGTTAATGATGGCAGCAGCGATGCCACACCGGAGTTAATCCGGGAATTACGGCGCAGCAGCCTAAATATCGCATTGGTGGATCTGAGCCGCAATTTTGGAAAGGAGATCGCACTAACAGCTGGACTCGATTATGCCTGTGGCGATGCAGTGGTGGTAATTGACGCCGACCTGCAGGATCCACCCGAATTAATCCCGCAACTGCTGGAAAAATGGCGCGACGGCTACGATATCGTCTCTGCTGTGCGCAGCGCACGTAGTGGAGAATCATGGTTAAAAAAACTGACTGCCTACGGCTTCTACCGGGTCATGAGCCATGTTGGCCGCATCGCAATTCCTCCCGATACCGGGGATTTCCGCCTGCTCAGTCGCCGTGCCGTTTTGGCCCTGCGCCGTTTACGTGAGCGCCACCGTTTCATGAAGGGGCTGTTTGCCTGGATCGGCTACCGGCAGACCAGCGTCTCTTACGAACGGGACGCACGCCACGCCGGATATTCCAAATGGAACTACTGGAAGCTGTGGAATTTTGCGCTGGATGGCATCAGCTCCTTTACCACTTTCCCGCTGAAGCTGGCCACGTATGTGGGATTGATTGCCGCTTGCGGTGCTTTTTTATACGGACTGGCTATCATCTGGGACACACTGGTGCACGGCAACCCGGTTCCAGGCTACCCATCTCTACTGGTAGCTATTCTGTTCCTGGGGGGTATCCAACTCATGTCGCTGGGCGTCATGGGGGAGTATCTGGGCCGCATGTTTGATGAGGCAAAGCAACGACCACTCTACCTGATCGCCGCTTATGAACCAGCGAAAATGACGATTCATGCAGGCGACGAATTGCCAGTCCCACTGGATTATGTGGATGGGATTGCCAGTCTGACAAGAGATCAGGAACGGTGACGAATACCCTGTAGTGGCTAAATCTTCAGCGCTTGGGGGTTGTTGCCAGCTTGTGACATTTTCTCTGGCGACAGGGACGACTATCCCGATCAGTCTGAATCCATACTTTATCAAACACTGGCGTTCGCGATTATTCTTGACGTATTGTACGTGATAACGTACGCTTCTATCTTTCTTTAAATGGGGTAATTTATTATGCCTACGTTGACAGCAAGCGAAGCTCGATCAAATCTTTATCGTTTAATTGATGACGCAGCCACAAACCATGAGCCAGTTATTATTACGGGTAAACGGCATAACGCAGTTCTAGTCTCGGCTGATGACTGGGCTTCGATACAGGAAACAGTCTATTTGCTTTCCATTCCCGGCATGCGTGAATCAATTAGGGAGGGTATGTCGAGCCAAGAGAATGAGTGCACGAAGGAGTTGAGTTGGTGAGTTGGCAGCTAATTTATACAAAAGCTGCTCAAAAAGATGCTTGGAAGCTTTCCTCCTCAGGGCTAAAAGAAAAAGCGATAATTATATTAGACATCCTCGGAGAAAACCCATTTCAGAATCCACCGCCTTATGAAAAGCTTGTTGGCGACTTGGCAGGAGCATACTCACGGCGAATTAATATCCAACACCGCCTTGTATATCAAGTTTTAGAAGAACAGCATGTGGTTAAAGTATTGAGAATGTGGTCTCACTATGAGTAAATCGCTAAGGAAACGCAGATTAAATCCGTTCACATTGAGCTTGTCGAAATGCTTCCTATATAAATCAGCATGTTGGCAAAGGCTTCGACGGGATCAGCCCGAACGGACTAAATAAATCGGTGTTTCCCCTAATGGATTATCCCCACTATTCGTAAAGTCCGATTTAATATCTTGCTTTAAATTAAAGAAGTCTTTAATATTTTGGCATGATATTAAAGAAATTTTAAGAATGCGTAGATCTGCTGGCAGCTACATCACCACAACAACCTTGGGCGAAGCCGTTAACGCCTTCGTCCCGTACGCCCTTCCACCGAGTGATCCAGCACTCTTGGTGGAGTCCTACGAGATACAGAGCCGGACCGCAGAAATAGCCCTTGCCCGTTTGTCTGGTGTGTCAGGACTTGTACCCTCGGTTGACTGGTTGCTGTACAGCGCTATTCGTAAGGAGGCACTACTTACCTCCCAAATCGAGGGCACACAAGCAACCTTGACGGATCTGTTTGATGAAGAGGCAGGTCTGGCGGTCAGCAACACTGACGACATTGAAGAAGTCACCAACTACATGCGCGCCTTCCGTCTGGTGCGAGATAACTTACGCGACCCCAACGGGCTGCCCATCAGCGTTCGCTTAATGTGCAACGCCCACCGGCTGTTGCTCAATGGAGTGCGGGGAATTGGCGAGCAGCCAGGTGAGCTGCGCCGTTCACAAAACTGGATTGGTGGCACCCGACCTGGCAACGCAGTTTTTGTGCCGCCGCCAGCGGATCAAGTGGCCAACTTGCTGGCCGACTTGGAGCGATTTATTCACGCGCAGCCGATACTTGGTGGATCCAGTTACCTTCCCTCTCTGGTTAACATCGCCTTGGTGCATGCTCAATTTGAAACCATCCACCCATTTCTCGATGGCAATGGACGCATTGGACGTCTGCTGATCGCCGCTCTTATGGAAGATTGGGGCCTGCTGCCAGAGCCGCTGATGTACCTGAGCGGCTATTTGAAGCAGCATCAATCTGAGTACTACCGCTTGCTGTCGGGCATCCGTACCGAGGGTAACTGGGAAGCCTGGGTTGAATTTTTTCTGGAAGGGGTAACTGTTGCTGCAGTCAACGCAGAGCGCAGCATTGTCGAAATCGCCACCTTGGTGGCTGCCGATCGTCGACGTTTGCTCGACTCGGCAAAATCCGGATCTGCCACCTATCGGTTATTCGAGTTGCTGCCGATGATGCCCCGCTTCACGGTCGAGCGGGTACGGAAAGAATTGGAGACAAGCTTTCCAACAGCGAATGCAGCGGTGAGAACACTCGAGGACTTAGGAATCGTCAGTGAAATGACTGGGCAAAAGAAAAATCGCAGTTTCAGTTACCAGTCGTACATCGAGCTGCTGGCGAAATAATTTCAATAAAGTATAAGGTTCCAGCATGGAGGCAACAGTTTATCTTCAGTTGAGAAAAATAGAGGATACACACTGGTGGTTCGTCGCCCGTCG